>NZ_JAKFZQ010000015.1:0-126760 GCF_021654245.1 Pseudoalteromonas sp. MMG022
GTGGGTGTCCAGTTAAGTTGCATTTGAGTGCAGGGTTAAAGCTTAGGCGGCATCTTAGGCAAGTGCAAATTAGTGGTGCGTGTCAGCGATTTGTTACCGTGCTGGTAAAGTTGGTTTTCATGCAGCAAATTATTTAGAGACGTCGGTGATGAGTATTTGCTTTATCAGTCTATTTTGATGGAATTTCCACTTCATAGAATCACACAATACTCTTGGCTTCCGACCTTACTAATCATATAAGTATGCCCCTTATTGATAGGCGTACAGAATAATGATGTTATTATCAAGTGAATTTGAAATACGGCCTTGAATATATAAGGAGAGTTATGGATTTTGGTCTTATTTTGGTATTTTTTATTATTGCCATTATCGCAACAATAATGTTTTTTATGCTCAGCGAGAAAGCGAAAAACGATAAGTTTCTATTTTATTTAGCACTACCTTTGATTCTCATCCCATCATTCCTAGTCGCATGGTATTTAATGAGTTTTGGCTTTGACCCTAATAATAGGAACTTCACAACTTGGAACAATGTAGCCGCTTTCTTTAATAGCTCTCTTAGTCCATTACTTCTGTTAGCCAGTATCGCGTTGCTTTACAAAACATGGGATACGAGTAAGCAAGAATTAGCAGAAACAAAACAAGAATTCAGATTGCAAAATAAAATTGCACGCTATCCTCTCGAAATTGATGTATTGAGAAATAGACTAAAAGTGCTGACTGAGAACCTTTACTCACAGTGTTCAACCGAATTGCTAAAAAAAAGTCTTGAGACGACAGATTTTATATTGATGAACGAAACACCAGAAACAAGAGATGAAACCATTCGCTTAGTAAAGAGTGGACCTGAATACGAGCTATCTTGCGGCGATGATCTTATTAATTATTGTAGTACAATAAGAAAAAAATTTCCCTTATCGAAGGGGGCTCTGTTCGTGCAACAGCAATCAGAAATTGGTTCATGCATGCCGTTACTAAACAAAAATAAAGATTTTAGTGAATGCCTTTTGAGCGTAAGTAGTTTCTGCTTGAGAAACTTGGTTACAGATATGAATCGAGCACTTTACGATGAAATTCATGTACTCGACCAATATAAACAAATTGTTCAATCAATAGTTGATGAACAAGATATAGACCTACAAAAGATGCTAAAAAAAGAGGTTAACTATTTCTTAAAACCTGTATTTGAAAATGCACTTAATGTCTACTTAATGCTTGATAGTCAAAATAGCGAGTTGGTGGCTATATACCGAAACTTGCACAGAAATTAGCTTGTTTTAGTGGTCAATGCTTTTTGGCCACCTCATTACTAGTTTCCCTGTATTTGCTTTCTTTAATAATGAGCAACCATTGTTATGCTGACAGCCCGTTACCCTAAACCCGACCGTTCATATGAACTGATCGAAAGGAGTGCACTTAGCGCGCTTCAAACTGTTAATTCAATTGCAACGATTTAACGCGTTCTGCGGTTTGTTTAATACGCTCCAAAATCGAGCTATCCTGTTGATACAGCTCAACTTGCAGTTTTATTTGCGCGATTTGTTCATCATCAAAACATACCTTGTCATAGGCTTTAATAAGCTTTGGGGCATCTGAATATGTACAAACTTCGTTGGGCATCGGCGTCCTAAAATAGACGTCCTTTGGAAAGACAATACAACCGTAGATATGAGTGTTTAGATCCAACACTTCTCTGAGTAAGGCTATTTTTTTATTGAGTGCATCAAACGGGTTATCAAAATAGTGTCGTTCATCATCAATACTTTGCGTCCAATAGTCTGAGTGGCTATCAACCCAAATAGCCCCTGCTTGGCTTTGATATTGCACAACAAAAATCCCATACTTAGAGACTAGGAGTTCATCTACATCTAATACGTTGTTAGGCGTTCCCAAACGCACCTTACCCAGTGTTAAATAGTTATCACCCAAAGATTGTTTAAAGAATCTATGCAGTAATAAGCGGCTTGCAAAATGGCTGATAGCCCGTTTTGTATAAGGCCATAGTGTCACCGTTACCACGGTAAAGCTTGCAATTAACAACACAATCCAAACATAGCTGCCAACATGGCGCCAAATCGAAGACTCTGATTGAGGCTGAGTCAAAGATGCTGTGGACGTTGTATTGTCTTGTACTGAATTGGGCTGCGCCTTTTGCACATTCTGAACAGGTTGCGGTTGCGCGGGTTTGACGACTTCTGTGTTGGGAACTTCTTTAACTGGTTGTTGATCACCACTTTTGTGTTGTTGCTGAACTGTTTCCAGCCAGTATTTTTCAAACAGCACTCTGTTTTCTGTTACTTCTTGATTACACCTTACGTGTTGCTGGGTAGTTTTGTTGGCTTTTTGGCACGAGACAGAAGGCTGATAAAATTCCAACCAAGCTGCTTGCTTGTGTGGTTCACTATAACGCTCAGACCCTTGATGCAGTTGGGTTGCTGCAACTTGTAATACAGGCTTGTTGGCATGTGTTGCGATTTTTGTTTTAACTTGTTGTTGAGGTGTATAAATAACCGCATCTGCGCAAAATAGTCTCAATCGCTCATCTAGGCGCTGCCAACGATTGTAAGAGGGTTGACCTTTTTGACTGGCCCCTGCACGCTCAAGCGCACGCGCCTCAATTAAAAAACTCTGACATACATCTTCAGGTAATTGCATTTGTGCCTTGCTTAATGCTGACCAAAAAAGCAATAAAAGCACAGCACACAATAATAGTCCCTGAGCCAATACTGGCATGGATGCGTTTCTGTTTACATGTGATAAGTGAGTGTTAATCGTTGTCATGTGGCCATTATACAAACAAATAAACTGCGTTTAAAGATCCGCAATCATCTCGCTGAGTCTCCAGCTTTCAACCACACCTTCACTGCTTAATGTGAGCAAAGTATCATCCACAATCACCATATCCAGTAACGTTGTTCCTGAACTATGCGTATCTATTTGCCAACTTTGCTTTTCTTTGCCAGAAGATGTATCCCAGATGCTTAATTCAGACTTAGGTGTAGAAGTGATCAGCCAGGGCGTTTTGGGAATGAACAACGCCTGTCTAAACCACTTAAAACGAGTGATATATGCCAGCTCGTTTAGCACTTGCCCATCATCGATGGCCAGTACTTGTTGGGTTCTCAGGCTATCTGAAACAAATATCTTATCACGCTCATTCGATACGCTGACACTGCTCAACCTAGAGGCATATTCTTGCTGGTAGTAGCTTTGCCCTGTTTGCATATTCCAAGCGTTTACAACTCCATCGTGTGACCCCGTTACCATCATGAGTCTGTCCTCAATAATATGTATGGCTATCACATTACTACTATGAGGCATAAATTGGTTCATTTTCTCAGTGTTCCTATCGGCAATAGAAACTGAACCATCCGTAAACCCAATAGCGACTAACGCGCCGTTATCTGACATGGCCAATTGTGATATTCTCGCCAGCTCGTCCACCCCAGAAACTCTCAGTGTGCCCTGTAAAGTACCCTCAGGTATATTCCAAAACTGTACTAACTCATCATCAGCCACCAGCAGTTGTTGTGAGGGTTTATGTAACACTAATGCGCGGATTTTGTCAGGCAGTTGGGTTTCACTCAAACTCATTAACACCCGTTTACTGGTTGTGTCCCACAGTGCTAGGTTTGGCCCTTCCACAACAAGGAGCAACTGCTTGCCATCGTGCGATAACTGGCCGCTCAATACCAATGCATCACTGTATTGATGCCTTGAACTTGGGTGTGTGCTGGTAGGGTCACTACACCCTAGCAGCAAAAATATCATAACATTTATCAGCAACCACCTAACCATGCCATGTTCCTCACACCTAAAGTGTTTTTAACTGATTGAGATCCCAACTTTGCAGCATTGCGTCACTGTTTAGAGTATACAACTTACCAGCTTTAGTAGCATGCATTGACATAATGCTCGCCCCTTCTCTTTGTGTGGCGATGGTCCAAGTTCCTAGCTCATCACCTGTTTTAGTATCCCACAAACTTAAGTGTGATTTAGATGAAGAGGTTGCCAATAAAGGGGCGTTGGGAATAAATTGAGATTGTCTAAATACTTTAAAACGCGCAGAGTAATTAAGCTTTACAACCTCTTCACCACCGACCAAGGTTTTAATGTGCTGAGCATTTAAGCCATCTGACATAAAAAAGCGTGAAAAGTCCGTATCGGTCGTTAAACTTGTTACCCTATGAGCAAATTCTTTTTCAAACAGTGACTTTGGAGAGCCAAATTGCCATAGCCCCACTTTGCCATCCTGAGCACCAGTTAAAAACAGCTCCCCTTGTTTACCAAAGGCCATAAAGTCAATCGGTCTTGAATGAGGTTTAAAACGGTTGTTCAGGCGGGTATTCAGATCGGCCATATTTAAAGAGCCGTCTGTCATTGCGATGAGTACACGACCATTATTAGGTGAAAGCGCGATATGACTGATAGTCGCCATTGGATCAATGCCCGTAAACTGCACCTTGTGGATAAAGCTTCGACCTGAGACCGACCATATCCCCAAAGTGTCATAATTTGCCACTAACAACAACGAGTTGTCTTTGGATAATAACGCGTGACGAACAGGCTTAAGTAACTGCTTTTGAGGAATTTGGTACTCGACTTGTTTTGATGCTGTGCGCCATACCGTCACCTGCTCAGACAGTGTAACCGTTAGCAACAAACGACCATCGTCAGATATTTGACCGACCAACAAGGGTTCTTGCTCAAACTGGTGGAGCACCCCCTCTGACAACTTAAGATTTTCACCACATCCAGCTAATAGTAATAAAAACAGTGTGGTAATCACGGTATACCAACGCATATTACACCTCTAAAAAGCTTACCGCCTCGCAATACACAAGTATTGCTTTAAACAACTAGCCAGAAACTGCAAGCACAGTGCCAATCTCACAAATTTACAAGGGTAATGTGTGGCTGTCATCCACTACCACAAGCAACACTATGTGTGAACGTTCATCATATACATGTAGAGTATCACGTTAGCATCGCGTAAGCACAATTAAGGCCGCGCTAGAATCAGTCGCTATGCATAAATTGTGGAGATGGACAACATACCAAGCCAATCAGCGATTAAATTGCATCATTAACCAGTCTTGAAATACTTTTACTTTATGCCAAGAGAAATGTCTTTGCGGCCCAACTAAAAAATATTGATAGTGGCACTGTAACTCAAAACCTGGCCATATTTTTAGCTGTGACAGTGCAACATGAGACTCGATTAAGCGCTTTCTAAGCATACCTACCCCTTGGCCTGCCAGTACCGCCTGAATAACCAATGCGGCGTTATCTATTTCTAAAAATCTCGGCAGCTGCTCTGTTGCAATATTCAACTCAGCCACCACACTTTGCCATGCGCGCTCTGCATCAGGGCATATATCCATGATTAATTGGCTTTTAAGTAGTTGAGGTTTCAGCGGTGCCGATTCATCAAGCATGCCAGTTTTATACACCAATAGCATTTGATCATCCCCCAGCAGCTCACTGTGTAAATCTGGATAATGACCTTCACCAAAGCGTAGCCCAATGTCTGCTTCGCCTTGTTCAAAGTCAGCATGTCGATCACTTGGATCGATACGCAGCTTAATACCTTCACTATTTTGACTGAAATCCTGTATTCGCGGGAGCAGCCAGCAAGCCGCAAAAGATGGTAATACCGAGATATTTAGCGTTTTAGGTTCAGGGTCTTGTGCTAAAGCCCCTAAACCAGCTTCAAGATGACCAAAGGCAGACAATACATGAGGCAGTAATTGCTCGCCTTGTCGTGTGAGCGACACCGCTCGGGTTTGTCTGACAAACAGCTCACACTGCAAATGTTCTTCTAATGCTCTTATTTGCTGACTAATCGCCGCCTGAGTAACAAACAGTTGCTCGGCTGCCAGTTTAAAGCTACCAAGCTCGGCGGCGTGCTTAAAGTACAACAAACTTTTTAAAGGAGGTAAATTCATAGCTCGCCAACAGTTAAGAAAAACTTAATCATAGAGCATTTTTTATCGTTTGTCAGCACACGCCCAAACCTCAATACTCTTAGCAAGCCCACACAGTAACAAGAGAGTAAATTATGAAAATCTTAATCATTGTATTATCCCTGCTATTCACAACAACACCTTTTGCCAATACAGCGCCTGTGGAGCACCTTAACACCACAGAAGGGTATCCATATAAGAATATAATCTTCAAGGCAGAGCGAGTAGAACTTCATTATAGTCAGTTAGATGACAAAGTGGAGTGTAAGGTAGTGGTCTCGGATAAAATGCGTGTCTATAGCAGCGAAATGCAACAAGTTAGCCAAAACAAGTTCTCACGTTCGCCAATGGCATCGTGTTTAACAAGACGCACGGCAAAACAAATTCTGGCTAAGTTATAGCATTAATATACAAGATACGAGTTGGTCCTTTTAATACGCTCACAGCCAAATAAAAAGGACCAATCCATTAGATTTTATGAACTATGACTGTGGTTTTACTGCATCCAACCAATGATGAAAATCTTGTTCAAAAGTAGCAGAAGTGCTTTGCAAGATGTCATAGCTTTCATCACTGCTTAGCACATCACACGGGTTTTCACTTTCTCGCCCAATTAATCGCGTTAACATCTTCATGCCCGAATCATTGCTGATGATATAGCTAAGCCAAGACCAACCGCTGTAGTACAACCTGCCCATATCTACACTGCCCCATTGGGATTCAGATTCTAACAATGCGTAAATATCATAGGGTGGATTTTTCAACGCTCTAGGGCCTGGATTGAACCTAAGTACGCCACCTTGTTTGCTGACATTCTCAAGCAACTGAGCCATCCCCTCGTTCAACCACCTTGGTGTTAAACCAATCAGCCTTAAGTTCATGGCGTGAACTGCCTCATGCACCGCCGTTGCAACAGCTTGCTCATCATTTTTATACTCAATAAACGCTGAATTGCTCCCATGAAAAAAGACCCCCTGACTGGCGCGAGGATCAAACCCATAACGAGAAGTATAATCTTCGTATTCGGCTCTGTTGGATAATATAACTAAGTTTAAATTGATAAACTTAGATGCTCGCTCGCCCAAAAATTGCCCATATAATTGATGCACTAACGCCAGTCGCTCAATAAGCGCATCGATTGTCTGTGAACGAATATTTTTATGATATACGCTCAGCTGCGTGTTCGCCCCAAACACATGTTGTACTTTAGTAAACTCTTGTTCAATTGAACCCAACCGTCGTTTCGATGCCGCTTCTTGGCGCTTAATAAAGTCCTCCATATTGCATTGTGGTTGTTCAACAGGCGAATTAGTAGTGCTGTATGAGGGTTGCTCCGATGGTACTTTGGTAATGGTGAGCGGCTCACTCTGTTCCAGCTTGAGCGCTGGCGGTGTATTACTGGCTCTAGAAAGAGGCGGATTCTCTAAGCCAAAATCCCCGTAATAATAAACAGCCCACAGAATAAGCGCCGCTAACAAAGCATAAAAAGTCCGCTTTTTAGGATTATTCGCCAAGCTATTTCACCAAAAATATAAAGTTGCACTTTAAGCTACCAGCAAACACCACGAAATCAAAGTACACTTAGCAGGTCTTGTTATTTAAACCTGCTATTCAAAAGTTACTCAAGTAAAATTAAAACTCATAAAGGGATTGCAACTTTTATGGGTACTTACATACAATCAATTAGTTAAGCAAAAATGTCAGCGCTCTGGCAATTCGACAATGCAAAAATACCGCAATTTCAATCATGAATATCGCGCAAATAAACGTAACATAGCACCCATAAGCAACAAACAAGGATATCAATGCAAGATCTAACACGAGGGCCGATACATTCACATATACTCGCGATGGCTGTTCCCATAGCGATGAGTATGCTGGTGCAAACACTATACTTTATTATCGACTTATACTTTGTAAGCGCCCTTGGCGAGGCTGCCATTGCCGGTGTAAGTACAGCGGGTAACTTATTCTTTTTTGTATTAGCACTCACACAGATTTTTAACGTTGGTTGTGCAACGCTTATTGCCCACGCGATTGGCCGAAAAGACAAATCACATGCTAACAAGATATACAGCCATAGCCTTTTTTATGGCGTGATTGCCACTATGCTCGCTTTGGTTATTGGTTATCTATTTGCACACCACTATTTTGCAAGCACGGCGGCTGATCAAGCCACCTATCAGGTATGCCTTGACTATTTTTATTGGTTTTTGCCCTCTTTAGCACTGCAATTTATTTTAACAGTGATAGCAGCCTCCATGCGTGGTTCGGGGCTCGTTAAACCCTTTATGTTGATGCAAATTACAGCTTTACTTATCAACGCACTGTTATCACCCATTTTCATCACAGGCTTAGGACTCTTTACACCGATGGGTGTGAGTGGTGCAGGCTTTGCCAGCTCTTTGTCAGCCATGCTTGCGCTGCTCATGACGGTGATTTATCTCGCTAACAATCGCAATACCTTACAGGTGGAAAAAGCCAACCTTACTTCAGATTGGACAACACTTAGGCAAATATTAAAGGTGGGTGTTCCAGCGGGCAGTGAATTTATGCTGACCTTTTTTTACATGGCTGTTATCTACTGGGCATTGAGCGACTTTGGGGCGCATCAACAAGCGGGATTCGGACTGGGTAGCCGTATCATGCAATGTTTGTTTTTACCCGTTATGGCAATCGCCTTTGCAGCCCCTGCAATTGCAGGCCAAAACTTTGCGGCGGGTAAATTAAAGCGCGTGTATGTAACGTTTAAAATAACCACTTTAATGACAGTGCTGTTTATGGCGCTAATCAGTGTGTTGTGTATTAGTGTGCCGCACATCTTTTTTAGTCCTTTTAGTGATGATCCTGATGTGATTGAAGCCGCAACCACGTTTTTAAGCTATGTTGGTTACAACTTTGTGCCAGCGGGGTTTGTGTTTGCTGCAGCGGCTATGTTTCAAGCTTTTGCCAATACGCTACCCGCCCTACTTGGCACAACGATACGCGTAGGCAGTTTTGTCACTCTGCTTATGTACTATTTAAGCCAACAAGCCCTTACAGTTACCACTATGTGGACAATCTCAGTAGTCACCGTCTATATCCAAGCGCTGGTTATCATGGTGCTATTACGTGTTGTACTGAAAGACAAAATATTCAATAAAGCGCACAAGCGTGCCAAAAAGATCGTTACCGCTACCGTATAAGTTCTGTTGAGGCCCTGAATCACTCAGGGCCTTACTTTGTTATTCGCACAAAGCAGCGTCATAATTATCTACATATTCAGAGATATGATCAAAGTAGCCATCACTGAGAATCGCTGTTGTGCCGTAATGCCCCGCATCACTGCCGATTGTAAAGCTATTTTCACTGCCAAGCCCTGCTTCAATGAAAGCCTCAGCATCCGTTTTAGCGTTCCCATACGCACGCACAATGTTTAAACCTTGCGCCCTAAACTTGTTGATTTGGTCAATCTTGTACTCTGCCGTCTTAAACAAGCTCGTTTCATTGCTAAGCGATGTTCTGAGCACGCCCTCAGGTAACCCCATCCAATCTAACCAACTACGTGTACCTTTTGCATACCAGTACACGCGCGCGGTTAAATACACAGGCTGGTAGCCAAGGTCCATATAACGACGAACCAAACTGTAAGCGCCCTCACGCGGATCAGCACGGTCAATGCCTGTGTAATCTCCAATTTGCTCCGCGTCTGACTTAGTGAGTGTGCCATCTATATCAAACAGTACCGCTGGCGTGTTTGGGTCAACAACAGTCACAAACCCTTCTGTACCAGAGCCATCTGCAGGGACGCCTGCATAAATGCGGTATTGGCCTGCAGGCAAAGGAGGTAGCGTAGCGAATGCTTTGCCATCACCATTAGTGACTTGTTCTGACAAAAACTGCCACTGATTATCTTGCTGCGAGCGAATGTAGAAGCGCACTGTTTCATATTCCAGATCTTTATGAGATACCGCGCCATAATCAAACTTTGCTGTAATTGTTGCACTGTTGCCCTTAGCAACCACGACGTCATGGATCATATGAAAACTTGGCAGCCATGTAATAAAACGGTTAAGCCCATTACGGTAGCCAGTATCAGGCAATTGCGGTTTAGGGTAATCTACTTCCATCCATGTTGGGTCTGCACATTGCGGCAGTGCCTGCAGGTTAAATGCTGAAATTGTTAGTAAAGTTGCCACTGATTTGGCTAAGCACGAAGTCTTCATTTTTAATCCTATGTATTCTATTGGAGTAAATACACTATAGACATAAGATTAAAATTTTATTAACGAAAGATGAAAAATTCAGCAATTCATATTAGTGTCATAATCGATATAACAAAAATTTATGAGACAATATGGGCCTGCGGCACCTTCTCGACCCATCACAAAAAATTTACAACCCACCACGCAAACCATACAATGGCAAAACGATGATATTTTGAGCACACACATGGATTTTAAAACCAAAATAAATGGTCAAAGACATTACGGCCAAAACCCCAATGCTAATGTTGCCATGAGTTTGGAAAGTGATAGAGGTCGCATCATTAACAGCGCAGCACTGCGCAGATTACAGCAAAAAACTCAAGTGTTTCCATTAGAGCGTAACGCCGCGGTTCGCTCACGGTTGACCCATTCGCTCGAAGTACAACAAAATGGCCGTTTTATCGCACAATCTATTATCAGAGAATTAAAAAAGCGGGGCCTTGCACCATCGTTACACACAGAACTTGCCAATGCTCTTGAGACCTTAGTTGAAATGGCGTGCCTGATGCACGATATCGGCAACCCTGCGTTTGGTCATTTTGGAGAAGCAGCGATTAACGATTGGTTTAGTCGATACTTCTCACAACATGCCGTTTATGGCACCTATGTGCGTCAGTTTAGTAACGCTACACAACCAACATTAAGCTGTATCGAAGAAAAGTTGCTTTATGACCTTTGTCATTTTGAAGGCAATGCCCAGGCAATTCGAATCGTTCATTCGCTTTCAAGTTTGAACTTAACTTACTGCCAAGCTGCCAGTATTTTGAAGTACACACGCTGTGGTACATCGCCCCGCCCTGACTCAACGCACCCACAAAGCTACCTGCAAAAGAAGGTTGGCTATTACTACAGTGAACAGGCATATGTGCAAACTATGTGTGACGCACTGAATATTGAATTGGGTCACCGCCATCCAGCGTCGTACATTATGGAAGCCGCCGATGACATTGCTTACTGCCTCGCTGATATTGAAGACGCGGTTGAAAAAGGTCTGATCTCCGTTGATAAACTCGTCGCCGCTTTAAAAGAAGAATACACACGTGCGCATAGTGAGCTGCCGAATGAGCTACAGCGAGAGCCAGAACTGATGGCTAAAAAGTGTGAAGATGCCATTAAAAAAGCCGGTAATAACCAAACCAACTTTGATAATGAGTTTTTTATCTGGCTACGGGTGTCACTGGTTCACCCTTTGGTAAAACACGCAACTGTGCGCTTTGTCGATAACCTAGAAAGTATATATAACGGCAACTTCAACAGCGCACTACTCGAAGATCACAGCTATCAGTTCGCCATCACCAAAGCACTTAAAAATGTCGCATTTAAATATGTGTTTTGCCATAAAGAGGTTGAGCAGTTGGAGTTGCAAGGATACAAAATTACCTCCGGAATACTCAGTGAATATCAAAGGTTATTAGATTTAAGCGCCGATCAGTTCTCACAAGTAGTCAATAAACACAATGGATTACCTGTAGAAAGTAGACTACTTAACCGAATCTCAGGCAAATTTGTCGCCGTTTATCAAAAAACGTTAGCGTCGCTCAGCGATGAGCAAAAACAAAACCCGGTGTTTGAGTTTTACTACCGTTGTCGCCTTATTCAAGATTTCGTCAGCGGTATGACCGATCAGTTTGCTTATGACACCTACAGAACCTTAATGGTCGCGGATTAAATCAACACCGTCGGTTGTATAAGCATAATCTCGACCACAAAAAGCCGAACAACGCCTTGCTGTTATGTCCAGTTACGAACATATTTAATGGGGTTCGCCCCATTCATTTTGGTTAGCAAGGAGATCTTATGGCTACACAACACAATATTGAACACATCGTTTTGCTGATGCTCGAAAACCGCTCGTTAGACAATTTACTGGGCTGGCTGTACGAAAATGATGTGCCAAACTTAAATATCCCCCCATTAAAATCCGACGAACGCGCCTATGAAGGGCTACAAGGCTTAGACCTAAGCGCATTGACAAACCATGCAGAGCATTTGAGCCAGCCGCCCGTTCAAGGTGTATCCGGTCTTGCTATTCCCAGCGTTTCACCTGGAGAGAGCTTTGAGCAAGTTAACATGCAACTGTTTAACACCGACACGCAGGCAAGTGTTGATACACACCCAACCATGAATGGCTATTTAGCTGATTATGTTAGGGTTTTGAGAAAGGACGCACATGAGAGGGGTTTATCTGAGCAACAAACCACAGAAGAGGTCAGCTTTTATGCGCCTCATATCATGGAAACATATAGCCCTGTGCAATTGCCGGTTTTAAATCAGCTGGCCCGTCATTACGCCGTGAGCGATCAATGGTTTTCATCCGTTCCGTCACAAACTAATACCAATCGCGCCTTTTCTTTAACGGGCACATCTCAAGGCTTAGTAAACAACGGATATTTAGAAACAAACCCAGATGCAGAAATGGTGGAAGAAATACTTGGCATGGGCTTGGGTGATGACCGGTTTTTGCATAAAACCATTTTCAATGCGCTGGAAGAAAGTGGTCAAAGCTGGAAAGTATTTTGGGAAACCAGCATGATCCCCGAGAAGATATCTAAGTTGCTTAATTTGATCTCATCTCAGTCAATTGATGAAGTTCAGCAAAAGATTGACCATGTTATCAGCCAAATCAACTTAGCTACGGGCGTCTTTGATACAGTATTTGGTACTAAGCTCAAACAAAGATTGGAAAGTATTAGCGCCTTGCTGCCAAAACTTGTGCCAATCAAAGACTACTTAGCAGAGCTTAGCTCTGGTGAGCTTGATTCTTGTTATACCTATCGACTTTTCCCCGCACTGCAAAAAGATATCAACAACCTAGAGAGCCACTTTGCTAAAATAGATGATTTTCATACCATGGCGCGTGATGGCAACTTACCCAAATTTAGCTACCTTGAACCCTACTGGACCATTTCAGAAAGCGCTGTCGATAGAGGGGTTAAAACACTCTTTACTGAGATGGGCAACGATTACCACCCCCCCGGTAACTTAAATGTGGCCGAAAATTATGTACAAGCGGTGTATGAGAGTCTCACGGCCAACCAACAAGCATGGCAAAAAACACTATTTATCATAACCTTTGATGAACCAGTCGGCGCTTATGACCATATTCCTCCAGGCCCCGCAACACCGCCGTGGGGTGATGGAGAACCCAACTTTGAACCCACCATTGGTTTTGATGGTAAACCCAAGCCACTGCTACAAAACGGCTTCAAGTTTGATCGCTTAGGGGGTCGCGTACCTACCTTATTGATTTCTCCGCATATTGCGCCGTCTACCGTGTTTCGCTCTGACACCAACACACCGTTTGATCACACTTCAATGATCAAAACCGTTTTAAAGCTGCTGGGCCATGAAGAAAAAATTGCCGAGTTTGGTGAACGCGTCAAACGCGCCCCCACTTTTGAAAATGTGCTAAACACCAGCGAGTTGCGAAACGATGCCCGTGAAGTGGACTTCCTGCGACGTGGCAAGGCTATCGGTCAACCACTGTGCTATTACGACCGATTCTATCTAAAAAATCAAAATGGAGATTACATCTGCCACAGTGAAGAAGCATTAAAAGTCAGCTACATTACGCTACCAAGCGGACTGGAGCAATTTAATCTAGATGTTGGCCTAAGCGCTTACTTTCCAACCGTGAATACACAAGATAAACGTGTGATCTTCTACGCGCAAAAAAGCGCAGACCGCCCCTATCAAGGGCCAATAAAACAACATGATGTAATCAAAATCATTTCAACCGAAACGCAGCAAAGCACCCACGTGGTATTAGGTGCATGGCGAGACTCCCATGATTGTTATTATTTCAACGACTATCTGCACGGCGACAACAATACCCGCCAGCAATGGTTGGTCGAGCAAATTAGTGGCGAAGAAACACTCACCTTTGGGACTCAGGTAAAACTTGAAAACAACTGGTTTAGTGAGCAAAGACTCGCCCATGACGATCGCTGGTTGCAAGGAAAATGGCTCAGCACCACCCGCATTGGCGACACTTGGACGATAGAACCTGTTGAATAAATCGTAGGTACACATCTATCACTGTGCGTTGCTAAGCGTCTAGTTTAGCAACGTCAATTTGCCTACAACCGTTTAATATCAGTGATGAAATGAAAAGAAAGCTTCCACTCGAACATGCTTGCTCAGCTCTTCGTCAATGAAACATAGCCGTATATTTGGGCACTTCACCACCTCTGACTATTCACACTCGTTACCTTTGACTTAGCTGCCATGGAAAGCTCATCCTTGAGCATTAGGATTTGGAACTGCTAAAAGCAATAAGCATTGCTTAACACACTATGACAGACAAATATGGAAACAAAATGGAGACACGTTACCAACTTAAAAGTTTACATTAGTTTTATGTTTTTATCTAAAAGACAAACATAAAAATGAACACAACATGACTGATTTTTATGAATATAAATATAATTCACCAAATTCTTACTATAAAATTTTTAATTTAATGTTTACATTTAATAAACATAGTTGTATTATCTGTTTCGCATTAAAAGCATTATCTCCTTTGAAAAGTAGATATCGCTGATACCAATAAGGACGTTGGTGGTGTTTTATCTTCCTTAAAGCACACTGTTTAGGTGTTGTTATTTTAGTGGGCCCTATTAGGGCCCACTTTTTTTGTGCCTTATAAACTTCATATCTTACAACCTCATATAGTGATATTATAAAGTTAAACACACTTTCCAGAGCTATTATGCCTTTGCGACAACCCGTTTCAGTGCTAGTTGTGATTTACAATGACGCTGGCAAGTTTCTACTTATACAACGCGCCGATGATGCCGAGTTTTGGCAATCCGTAACAGGTGGTGTTGAACACAATGAATCTCCCTTACAAACCGCATATAGAGAGTTAAAGGAAGAAACAGGTATTGATGCACAAGCGCTCGGCATTGAAATTGTCGACCATAAGCGCACCAATCATTATGAGATAAGAGAGTGTTGGCAACACCGTTATATTGCAGGCGCGAAAATTAATACCGAGCATGTGTTTAGCGTGTGTGTTCCTAGCCATATTGAAGTAATACTCGACCCTAACGAACACACTCAGCACCTGTGGTTAAATCAATCGACGGCAGCTGATAAAGCTTGGTCATCCAGTAATGCAAAAGAGATACGTAATATTACCGTATAGAATTTCACCGATTGCTTTTTCTAAAATAATCCTCCTATAATGAACCCAATTAAGATACAGATCACTGTGATGAGGTGCAGTACACACAGCGATTATTTGTAATATTTACCAACCGCCCTGTTACGCTTGGTTTCCCCTGAGTTTTTTAGGGAATAATACGTTTCAGAGCCTACCCTAGGCGGTGTTTTAGCGCTGGCAACTCACAGCGCGATACACAATAATTAATCGTCAAAGCACTTTTTTGCGAGGAATACCATGGAACCATTTAATCAGATTTTAGAAGTCTTATTTAACATTGAAGTTGTCTTGCTTATTTTTGTGCTGGTCGTGCTCAAAAGCAGTATTAAGTTCGTACCACAAAATAGAGCTTGGATGGTCGAACGTTTTGGTAAATATCAATCAACTAAAGAAGCGGGCCTAAATTTTATCGTGCCATTTATCGACCGAATTGCAGCAGATAGGAGCTTAAAAGAGCAAGCGGTAGACGTGCCTTCTCAATCAGCTATCACCAAAGACAACATTTCATTGATAGTCGACGGCGTACTCTATTTCAGGGTACTTGACCCATACAAAGCGACTTATGGCGTAGATGATTACATTTTTGCAGTAACCCAGTTAGCGCAAACCACCATGCGTAGTGAACTTGGTAAAATGGAATTGGATAAAACCTTTGAAGAGCGCGACTTGCTCAATACCAATATTGTTGCCGCCATTAACAGCGCATCCGATCCATGGGGCATCCAAGTTTTACGCTATGAGATTAAAGACATTGTGCCACCCAATTCGGTAATGGAAGCAATGGAGGCGCAAATGAAAGCCGAGCGTGTGAAACGCGCGCAAATACTTGAATCTGAAGGTGATAGACAAGCTGCGATTAACGTGGCCGAAGGTAAAAAACAAGCGCAAGTACTGGCGGCAGAAGCTGAAAAGGCAGAGCAAATATTGCGCGCCGAAGGTGAAGCTCAGGCTATCCTAGCGGTTGCGCAAGCTCAAGCAGAAGCGCTGCGCAAAGTCGGTGAAGCGGCGGATACTGAGCCGGGGCAAAAAGCCATACAGCTCGACCTTGCCACTAAAGCCATCGCAGCTAAACAAGCCATAGCCAAAGAGTCTTCTGTTGTTTTACTGCCTGACTCTGGCACCGATGCCAGCTCGCTGGTTGCACAAGGCATGGCTATTATTAACTCTATAAATAAACAACAAAAAGGGTAAGTGAATGGCGTTCATATTAGACAACTTGGCACAATCGCTCATTGTATTGGGGATCTTAGCGCTGGTGATTGAAGTTGCAGTGCTCGGGTTTGCCACATTTGTTTTGCTGTTTTTGGGGCTATCACTGATTTTTTGCGGCACCATGATGTATGCAGGATTACTGACTGAAGATTGGCTCACGGCACTTTGGGTCAATGCGTTATTGACGTTTGTGTTGGCTCTTTTACTTTGGAAGCCTTTACTTCGGCTACAACAGTCATCTAGTGGCAAAGCGCTAAATAGCGATTTTGCCGACATTGATTTTGTACTCGAAGCCGATCTCGACGAGAGCAGCAAGCAATATCACAGCTATTCTGGCATTCAATGGCAACTAAAAAGCGAACAACCCATCAACAAAGGCACTCGCGTTAAAGTCGTTAAAAAAGACGTCGGTGTCATGTGGGTTAAAGCCATTTAGCAACCACTGGCAGTACATCACTGCCAGCGCTGCTCAATCATAAACGCTGCGATTTAGTCATGGTGCGTATGAACATGACTGTGGTCGTGCAGTAGATTGTCTAAAGCCATGCCAGTTGGTTTAAATGAATCGTTAACTTGAGCACGATAACAGCCCACCACCCAAGGAAAACTATCGGTAATGTAATACCCATATTGGCCATTTTTTTCCATACCATTACATTCATCTAGGTCGCCTGAACCTGCAACATACTCCCAGTCTGAGCGAAATTGGCCATCATAGTTGTCGCTGGCAATCTCTCCCACCCCACCTTGTGGCGTTTGATAGCCACTAATGTCTTGTCTTTTGCCACCATTGTTTTTCAGTGCATAACTCGCTCTTGCTTGGCGAATAGCGCCATCGATTTCAATACAAGGCCCATAAATTGGAAAGCCATCTGCAGCAAAACCTATCACAGGAGAGACCACTTGGCAGTCTTGGTTAAACATGGCTTTTGGATTGCCGTGATAATGATAGCGTCCGTTAGGTTGTGGGTGGGCGTTGTGGCTGTCTGTTCCAAAGGAGTTTAGCGGTGACATCGGGTCATAACGCCACGGGTGGTCGCTTTGATTGGCCCCACAGCCTATTTTTTCTCTGCCTAAAGGCTCACTCCCCACACCGTAACAGGCCGCCGCCATGATATCCACGCTAACCCCATTTAAGAAAATTCCGTTTGATACACCAATTTCAACCGCTGTGGTTGAACTAGACAAAACTGGCGCTACAGGAACACTGTAACTGGCAGACTGTTCGCTGACGTTGGTCGCAAATTGCGCTTGAGCATCGTTAAAGTCATGATTAGGAATTTCATTGACGCTAAAAGTACATTCATTGCCATCACTGGCAATCGAAATGTCAGCGCTAAAGTCCAAACCTCTTTGTATATCAATCACAAAGGACTCATAGTTGCCGACGTAAGATGCGCAAGAGGTATCTTGCTTGGTGAAGATTGCATTGGTGATATCCTCAGTTTGTGCAGTCGCTTGCGCTGCGGTGATGATGACTTCATCTTGAGCACTGTGTTCACCATCCGATACCGTCAAACTAATTCGGTATATACCTTCAACATCAGGCACCAAAGAAGCGCTAATCGAAGTGCTATTTTGGATACTTGCTTGGCTATTGTCGGGGCGCTCAAGCATACTCCATTGATAACTTAAGTCATCGCCATCATCATCGCGACTGGCACTGCCACTGAGTGTCGATGTTTGACCAATGCCAACATTCTGATCAGCACCTGCACTTGCTACTGGCGCTCTGTTAGTGGTTTGGCTCGGTTGCTCCGAGTTGTCTGATGACAGCGTATCGGTTTGACTATTTGAGCTACCACACCCACCTAGCCACACCGCACTCATAAGCGCAACGGCCTGCGCACACAACTGAAACTTGTCAGTAACTTGAACTTTCATAATCCCTCCAAAACACCTTTGATCATTTGTTGACCACTTTAAGTTAGTGTGTAAATGAGGAATAAATAAGGAAGTATAAAGCTGCTGTGCTTTGGTGTGGTTGTAACCGTTACAACCACACCGCCAAGCGTCGTGTGACTATGTCTAGAGCAATTGTTTTGTTTTAATAAAATCAACTAACTGCGTGGCTATTTCTTGATGTTCTTGCTTGGTTGGATGCCAAACACAACCACTCAAAGCCGAGCTAAATGGTTGTGAATATAACTCAGTTATTCCTTGCTCGTTGAGCTGGGCAATGGCCTCATTGGTTGCGGGGATGATCAAATCATAGGGATAAGCAGGCCTTGGCATCATTAAAATTGGTTGGTCTGGATAGCGACCGCGCAGCGTGTTCACAAACTCTACCATGCGCTTAATCCACGCTTGTTTAACTTCTTGAATGTCGGCCCAAGGTTCATGGGCTTGAGGATCGGTACTAAAGTCATTGGTGCCCACCTCCAACACAATTAAATTCGGAAACTTATCTTCAAAACTGCGTGTATCTTCAAAAACTGCACCCGCTTTATCGTAGTAATAAGGCAAAGTATGATGTGGTTGGTTACCACTCCAGTTGCGAATAAGGCCAAGGCCTGATGCAGACAATTGCGTAAAACTGGCATCTAGCATTTGCGCGCTCACGTAAGGAAACGCAAGCCGTGCGTTACTGGTCGCTTGCACTTCTGGCCATGTACAGTCGCGTTTGTTAGATTCACTACCAAAGCCTGCGCTAATTGAATCACCAATATATAAAATATGCTTTTGCTGCTGCCACACCCCAGCCAATTGCCCATCGACTTCAAAACTTAAGATCTGGCTAAAATTTGCGGTATCTTCTGAGCGTTTTACCACTTCAATTTCAACACTTGTCGTGTCTGATTGATTAAATAACAGGTAAGTTTGCGGTTGGCCGCTATAGTCTGTGATAATTTTTTTGTGTAGTTTGCCATCGACCAACACATCAAATTGATTTCCTAAACCAATCAAAGTCATCGAGAGGCTGCGACCTTTAAGCTGGGTTTTAAAGTTACTACCCGGCCAGTTGATATTGACCTGCCCCAAGTCATAGTGCTTGTCTGTTCGCCCCTCGTAACCAATTGCGTGATGAGTCGCGGGTAACGTCGCCCCATGAGCCAGTGCGCTTGAGAGCAATAATGAAAGTAAACCTGCCTTGTACATGTTGTTTGTTCCTTAGTTAGGTTAAAAATACAACATAGATTTTACTTCCCTACGAGGCAATCGAGTTTTCTTCATGTTTAGTCAACCCACATTTGTACAATACAAAAAGATCGCCCTATACATTGAACTTTTTATTAATTTGGTAGCCTATTAAAAGGATGCTACTAGATTTCTAATCTATAAATAAAACGCCAGAGCTTGCTCTGGCGTTTTTGTTTTTATTAAATCGTCGCATATAAGAAAGCCACCTTAAATCCTAAGGTGGCTTTACATTGCTGGGTGTTGCCAGCCACCTAACAGGCTGGCTTGCAATGACTAGGCTGCCTGTTCTTGCTCGTTTTGCTGAGCATGACGGATTAAATAATCAAAGGCGCCGAGACTGGCTGTGGCCCCCGACCCCATTGCAATAATTATTTGCTTAAATGGTTCGGTTGTCGCATCTCCCGCGCCGTATACGCCCGGCATGGAAGTGGCACCTTTGTTGTCTATTTCTATTTCACCAAATTGCGTGAGGCTCACTTGTGAGTCCTTTAAAAACTCGGTGTTGGGCACAAGGCCAATCTGTACGAAAACACCTGCAAGTGTCAGTTCATGACTTTGCTGTGTCACTCTGTCGGTATAACTCAGCCCAGTCACTCGCTTACCATCTCCTAGCACTTCTGTGGTTTGTGCATTTTTGATGATGGTTACATTACTTAGGCTATTGGCTTTTTTGATCAATACCTCGTCGGCACGCAAACTATCAGCAAACTCTAGCACGGTGACATGCTCGACAATGTTCGCCAAATCAATCGCCGCTTCAATACCCGAGTTACCGCCGCCGATGACCGCCACGGGTTTACCCTTGAACAGTGGACCATCACAGTGCGGGCAATATGCCACTCCTCGTCCTTTATACTCAGCCTCACCTGGCACATTCATATTTCTCCAACGCGCACCGGTTGCTAAAATGATGGATTTTGCTTTGAGCGTCGCGCCGCTTTGTAACTCAACATGCAGTAGCTGGTCACGATACACTTTAGCTGCGCGCTGTCCTGCCATCACATCCACATCATACTGTTTTACGTGTTCTTCGAGTTGTGCAACCAGTTTTGGCCCTTCTGTGGCTTTAACTGAAATAAAGTTTTCAATGCTCATGGTGTCGGCCACTTGGCCGCCAAAACGCTCAGCAACCACGCCCGTATTTAGCCCCTTGCGTGCGGCATACACAGCCGCTGATGCGCCAGCAGGTCCGCCACCCACCACCAATACATCAAACACTTCTTTGTCATTTAGCTTAGTCGCCTGTTTAGCCGCAGCGTTTACATCCACCTTATTAAGAATGTCAGTGAGTGTCACTGCGCCTTGAGAAAATAGCTCACCATTTAAGTAAACCGCAGGTACGGCCAATACGTTGCGCTCGCTCACCTCGTCTTGAAACAATGCACCATCAATCATGGTGGTTTTGATTAACGGATTAAGTGCCGCCATCAAGTTCAGTGCCTGAACCACCTGCGGACAGGTTTGACAGCTCAATGAGATATACATTTCAAAGTTCAATTCTGACTCTAACGCCTGAATTTGTGCGATTTCATCCTCTGATGCTTTAGCAGGATGCCCACCACTTTGCAGTACCGCCAAGATTAATGAAGTAAACTCATGCCCCATAGGCACGCCCGCAAACTGAATATGTGTCTCACGCTTGGGTGAATACACGGTCATACTTGGCCTGCGTACTTCGGTGTCTGGGTTGTTTGTTACAGTGATTTGGTCACTTAGCGATGCTAAGTCTGCCGCTAACGCCTCTAATTCTTTAGCTTTGTTGCTGTCATCGAGTGCAATGACCAGCTCAACAGGATCTTTTAAGGCGCTGAAATGGCTAGTAAGTTGATTTTTAATATTTTGCTCTAACATGCTTGGTCATCCTCACAGCAATTGAAAAAATGGGGTGGGTGTACCACCCCGTTTGAGTTTGATTTAGATTTTGCCTACAAGGTCCAGTGAAGGTGCGAGTGTTTCTTCACCTGGCTGCCATGAAGCCGGACATACTTCGCCGTCATGGTTGGCAATGTATTGTGCTGCTTGCACCTTACGAACAAGCTCTTTAGCGCTGCGGCCAATACCTAAATCGTGAGTTTCAATCACTTTGATTTCACCTTCAGGGTTAATCACAAACGTACCACGTAGTGCCAAACCTTCTTCTTCAATCATTACACCGAAGTTTCGGGTAATACGACCTGTCGGGTCACCAATCATTGGGAATTGAATTTTTTTGATGGTTTCAGAGGCATCATGCCAAGCTTTGTGTGTGAAATGTGTATCTGTAGATACTGAGTAAACCTCTACACCCATCTCTTGTAGCTGCGCATAGTAATCTGCTAAGTCACCTAATTCAGTTGGACACACAAAGGTAAAATCCGCTGGGTAGAAAAATACAATTGACCATTTACCAAGTAGATCCTTTTCGCTCACTTCAACGAAATCGCCGTTGTGGTAAGCAGTTGCATTGAAAGGTTGAATTTTTGTATTGATCAATGAAGTAGTCATAATTTCACTCTCTTAGTTTTGTTTAATGTCGATATCGAGCTGTGTTAGCCAGCCCGCTTTGCTTGATTACTAAGATAGTGATGTTGGCCAATTAAATAAAATAGATTGTTTGAATTGGTTTAATCAATTTTTTAGATTGACGGATATTTTAACGATGACTAAGTGATCTTTTATTGATTGTTTTGCATAGAAATTATAACCATCGGCGTGGCTGCGTTATACTCGCACATGTTCACTGTTACAACATCGTATTATTGAGGAAATCATGCATCCGTTCTTAAATCATATTCAATTGGGCTACTACGGCGTTCTTCCTTTTTTAGCTTGTGTATTCTGGCCTTTGTTACTTGGCTCTTCCTTACCCGCAATTGAAGCATTTACCTTATACAGCATGGGAATTTTGGCATTTATGGCGGGCACCTTATGGCGTGCCGGTGAGCAATCTTATACTCATGCCGTCATGGCGGTACTCGTTGTGGTTCCCTTTCCATTACTGGTACTAGCCTCTGCAACCAGCACATTAGTATATCTTGCGATTTGTTTTCCCATCGTCTTGTTGTTCGAACGTGGCATGCCAGCTTGGCAGCAGTACCATAAGGATTATCACAAAATGCGCTACATTTTGACGTCTGTCGTATTTGTATGTCATTTATTTATGATTGCACAAAGTATTGAGCTAACTAGAGTTTAAATATTCTGCTATACCTGTAAGAGACAAATTGAAAAGCCTAGATGTAGGCAAGATGTGGATA
Organism: Pseudoalteromonas sp. MMG022; assembly: GCF_021654245.1. NCBI lineage: Bacteria > Pseudomonadati > Pseudomonadota > Gammaproteobacteria > Alteromonadales > Pseudoalteromonadaceae > Pseudoalteromonas > Pseudoalteromonas sp. MMG022. Next base: position 22,970 of record NZ_JAKFZQ010000015.1, read on the forward strand.
AACAATGGTGCAGAAAATAGTTATTACACTGATCTGGGTATTAGGTGCCACCTTGTTATTTTGGGCTTTTTCACAACCAAGTGTAGATACTAGCGCAGTTGAAGAAATACTGTGGTTTTGCTTGTCAGCATCGACCATTACCCTCGTCGCACAGCAACTTAACAGTCGCCCCTTCGTCTTTGGTTGGTCTTTTTATTGTCTCGGGCTGCTACTTGATATCTTCGACAACTTTGTCGGTCATACCATCATTCCCGTTTTAGTCTTAGATACCTCATTAAAAAGCATCGGCTTTGTGCTTGTTTGCTACGGCATGTTGAGACTGCTTTCTTCCAAAAAGGTCACCATTGCTAAACTCAACTTAGAAATAGCAAGCCGTAAACAGCTCGCAGAAAAACTCCGTCATGAAGCCTATCATGATCCGCTCACACAACTGGGTAACCGCAAAGCCTGCTTTACTCAGTTTTCTGATTTAAGTAAGCAATATCAATGGCTCTACTACTTTGATTTGGATAATTTTAAACAAGCTAATGATACTTATGGGCATCATATCGGTGATGAGGTGCTTAAAAAGTTTGCCCAGACCCTCATTGAGCAGTTTGATAAGGAAGGCGTATTTCGACTTGGGGGGGATGAGTTTGTCGCCTTTAGTAATCGAAGCCCAGATGAATGCAAAGAGCTTAGAGCCCTTATCAACCCTGATTTACAACAATATCAAGTCGATGTAAGCATTGGCTTTGCTCCCACAGACAAATATCAAGAACCAGATAAAACCCTGCAAATGGCAGACAACAAAATGTACAAAGACAAATCTAGAACGTCTAGCCGCTCTCGTAGCGCTCAGGCAAAACCAACTTAACCTAAACCACGGTAAGATTTTCATTTTCAGCGATGTTATACTCGCCCCTGTTTTTATTATGATGTAGTTTTTATGATTTTAGATCCAAAATGGCGTGTACTCACGGTAGGAGATGGCGACTTAAGTTTTTCTCATGTGCTACAAGCGCGCCTTAGCGCCGGCCAACTCACCGCCAGCACCTATGACAGCGAACAAACCATTCGTAATAAGTATCAAGATCATGCGCTAGATTTACTCAGTGAAACCTGTAGCCAATATCTGAGCGAGTTTGATGTCACAAGTATCAACAGCTGGCAGCGTTTGTCACAACCACGCTTTGACTTAGTGATTTTTCAATTTCCATTGCTCCCCGCATTTGCTGACCAACAGGCATTTGCACAGCAACAGTATTCAATCAACACGCTCAATCGTGGTTTGTTGCGTCAGTTTATTGATAACGCATACCGCTTTGCGTTAGACCCAAAGGGGCCAATGCTATGCTACATCACTTCAAAAGATGTCAAACCCTACTGTGAGTGGGACTTGGAAGGGTCATTATGTGTTAATAGCAAGATGAGATATTTAGGTCAGCATCCTTTCGACATCACCCAGTTTCCAGGCTATAAAATCCGTAATGTAGACCGAGACAAGCATGTTAAAGATACCAGCGGCATAACCTATGTGTTTTCGGCCAAGGCCAACCCAACATTACAAGAGCAACTCCATATTCCCCGTTATTTGCAAGACAACCATTGTAGTTTTTGTCGAGCTGGCCCCTTTCACAGCGAAGCAGATGAGCAAGCACATAAAAACTCTAAAAAACACCGCACCATGTTGACACATCAACAGCATTGGCAAGATTTTTTAGCCACCTACCATAGCTAATGCACACGGCGTGTACTGAAAAGCGCAAACGGCCATTTTTGTAAACCCGAACTAGAAACATTAGTAACTAGAAAATCGCAATAAAGTTATCTAATGTAAATAAAGGGATGCTTGGCCGTAAATCCACTGAATAATGTATACAAAAGTCTTGCTGCACCGGTGCAAGCCCTTTAGACTAGGCGTCTTGCAAAAAATGAGTGTGATAGAGAACCATCCTAAATGAAACTAACCAATCGAGACTTTTTGTTTGCTGTATTGTGTTTACTGATTGCAATGACAACCATTCAATCAGGCGCTTCGATTGCTAAACAATTATTTCCTTTTGTTGGCCCTGAGGGTACAACTGCCTATCGTTTGGGTTTCTCTGCGCTCATTTTATGTCTCGTGTTTCGGCCTTGGCGCGTTATTCCCGCCAATAAAAAGCCCATCTTGATCTATGGCTTGTGTCTTGGCGGTATGAATATTACCTTTTACTACGCGATAGAGCGGATTCCACTGGGTATTGGTGTTGCATTAGAGTTCACAGGTCCCTTAGCGGTTGCTTTATTTGCCTCAAGGCGTAAACGAGATTATTTATGGGTTTTATTCGCTTTATTGGGGATCTTACTGCTACTACCGGATATGAGTAGTGCTGACGGATTAGATCCCATCGGAGTACTACTAGCCCTTATTGCTGGAGCATGTTGGGCCGGCTATATTCTCTTTGGTAAAAAAACAGGCAACCAAGGCTCTGGTGGCGCAACTGTTGCTTTGGGCATGACAGTGGCAGCGATTGCTGTGGTGCCACTGGGCGTCGCATCGCAAGGAGCTGCGCTTCTAAATTGGGAGTTGATCCCTCTTGGGATCATGATAGGTTTGCTTTCGAGCGCACTTCCATACAGCTTGGAGATGGTTGCATTGCGTAACATGCCTGCTCAAGGTTTCAGTATCATGATGAGCTTAGAACCTGCCATTGCCGCCTTGGCAGGTCTTATCATTCTCGGTGAACTGCTTAGTATTTGGCAATGGCTGGCTATTTTGATGGTGATCACCGCATCGGTTGGCAGTTCTCTTTCGAGTAACAAAGCACACAGCTAAAAATTCAGCCATCAAAATGTTGACCATACTTTAGTATCGCCAACTCGCTTAGATTATCAGTTAGGTCAAACGGGTAGTAATCAGGGTGGTAAGGCTGCTGTGGCACTCTCTGGTGAGTTTGCTCGCCCTTAACCAGTTGTAAGCCTTCATCATTGTGTATTTCGAAGCGCATGCTGAACACATCGTTGATATCTTCAAATTCGTCGTCCCAAATCAAGTACAGATAATGCTCTGTATCACTAAAATATACTTTGGGATCAAATTCATATGGATACTCAACCACAAGTTCTACCAACGTATAATGTTTGTTTATATTTCCTTGCAAATCAATCAGATAAAAGCAATCACCAGCACTTGAAATGGCATCCCAGTGTGAGCGTATGACGATGAAACGCCCACTGTTAGACATAATAAACTCAGCAGGACTTTCCATACCTTCTATTGTGAACAAGTGCGCGGCTGTTTCTAAGTGCCACACATTAATGCCTATATCACCTAAACAGAGCGTAAATAACCATGGCTTGGTTGGATGCACCAGTGCACAGCGCAGCGCACTTGGTAACAATATGGGCGGGTACAGGTGCTGAGTGTGTTTATCAAAGACTTCTAACGACAGTTCGCTCAGGTTAAACTCAAAGCGTTCACTCGGTATCTGCTCCATTTATAATCATCGCCCTGTTATGTTTGGTTTGGTTTGGTTTGGCTAAACATAACAACAAACGGCCCCCTCAACAAGCATGAGGATTGGTGGCCGTCACACAGTTACCCCGTGACGGCCACCGTGTGACGGCACATCCCTATTGTTTGGTAGGTTGCATTTTTGCAAGTGCGCTTACCAACGCTTGGGCTTGTGGTACTTCAATATCAGGTTTAATACCTACCTGCTCCCAATTTCCAAGTGTTGTTGGGTTAACTGGGCGCATAAGTGGCAACCTCAAAACCAGCCAATCATTGATTTGTCTAACCCCTGTGGCATGTGCCAGCCCTGCTGTTTGCTCGCCAACAACTTGAGCCCTACCTAAATGTTTCAATGTATAGGTAAAAAACTCTGCGGCACTGATCACATTACGACTTGTTAGGATAGTAATTGGCATAGATTGTAAGCGTGCTTGGGCCACAACGGCATAGCTTTCAACGCTATAGCTAAAGCCATCTCTTGAGAAGATATCCCAAAGATGTGTCTTATCTTTGACAAAATGACTGATCAAATGCCTCACCAGCTCCATCGACCCACCACCACACTCTCTTAAATCAATCACCAAGTGTGAGGTATGACTTAAAAAGTTAAGTGCGTAAGTTGCGACTTCCATGGCGCGCTCGTCTGGGTGTAGTTTGTTGAACTTTAAATATCCAACATTGCCACTTAATACCTTGGCCTGCTCAAACGCGAAGTTATTGATACGCTTTTCATTTGACTCTTGCAAAATATGCGTAACCACTTTGTCTGTGCGCATTGGCACAAGGCCAAGGTGGCCATCATTGCTCAAGTCACGTAGCTGTTGGTCTATCTCAGCAATAAACTGCTGACGGGTTTCAATATGGTCGAAGCGACCTTGCTCCGTTAACTCAAGCAATGCTGAGACAACCTGATTTGCGACCTTGGGCAACACATAGCCTAGCTCGATTTGATTGCTGATCAGCTGAAGCGTTTCAAGGCGTTGCTCTGCGCTTATCGGTACTTCAACACTTGTTTCTGCATTGCTAAATAGACACACTACCAAGCAAATAGCGCCCAGCAGGTGGTTAAACGGGTTGGTTTGTTTGTTCATGATTTTCCTTTAATTTGTATTTAGTTCAAAAAGTTAAATTACAAATTAAAGAGTCAATGAATGGCTGGTGTGTCTTTTGAGTATGTTGTTATCACGCCACAGTGAAAACCGCAGCTTGGCGAGTGATTGATGACGACAATACCAAGGAGTCAATGATAAAAATAATGTAGCTAGATAGGGTATACAACTGACGCATAACAAAGCAAAAACAAACAACAAAATTGCGGGTGGCATACTTTGATTTGCATGCAAAAATTGCTGTGCCTGACTCAAAGCTCTAGGTTGAACTTGGCTTGTGTCATCCATTTTTACAAAGGCTGTTACTGTGCTTCCCTGCCCTTGGGCCGTTATTTTCGGCTCACCACTATCGATGCCATTTGGTGCAAGCAGCCAACCACACATTAACAGTGCTGACGCAACCGCCAGCACTGTGAATGACTTTTGAATTAGCTGCTTGATATTCATTAATTACTCACGCTGCTCAGTTGCTTTGTGTGCTTTGTGAAGCAGCATTGTCACTTAGTTGCTGTTCATCGTCATTGCTGCCTTCTATCGTGGCCTCTGAGAAAAGGTAGCTGTCTAACCATTGCTCTTGTTCCCAAAGTACATGCAAGATACTGTCACGAGCGCGATAACCGTGTCCTTCATTGGGTAACATTACCAAACGTGCTTGTTTACCTAACCCTTTGAGCGCCGCATACATACGCTCTGACTGCATAGGGAAGGTGCCTGAATTAGGATCTTTATCACCGTGGATCATCAACATGGGTTCGTTGATTTTCTCTGCGTGGAAAAACGGCGACATGCTGGCATATACATCTTGTGCTTCCCAAAAGTCACGCTCCTCACCTTGAAAACCAAACGGTGTGAGGCTGCGATTGTATGCCCCACTACGTGCAATACCCGCGACAAACAAATCAGAATGTGCAAGAAGGTTTGCCACCATGAAGGCGCCATAAGAGTGACCGGCAATAGCAATTTTATCTTTATCGGCCACACCTTTGTCCACCAGCGTATCTACTGCTGCTTTGGCACTGGCGACTAGCTGTTTTCTAAAACTATCATTAGGCAGCGCTTCCCCCTCACCCACGATAGGCATTTTAGGGTCATCAAAAACGGCGATACCCTTGGCTAAATAAGGCATCGGGCCCCAGTAACCAAAATATGGAAATTCATAAGGTGATTCACGTACCTGTGAAGCCACACTCTTGTCTTTGTATTCCAGTGGGTAAGCCCACATCAACACAGGCAGTGGCCCCTGTGTAACATCATAGTTAGCGGGCAAATAAAGGTTACCAGTTAACTCAACGCCATCATCTCGGGTGTATTTTACTTGCTCTTTAGTCACACCATTGAACTCAGGGTACGGATGTTCGTAGCGAGTCAGTTGCGTTAAGGTATCAAAGTTTAAATCCCGAATGAAAAAGTTAGGCTGCTCTGTTTTTGACTCTCTAACGGTGACAAATCGCATTCCTTCATCATCCAATAGACCTTTTACGCGTTCATAATATGGTGCTTGCGATTGCCAGATACGCGTAGCGCTATTCGTTTTCACATCATAGCGGTCCAAGAAAGGTTGATTACCCGACTTTGATGCGCCATCACCATGTAAAAATAGATAACGCCCACCAATGAGCTTTAACACCTTCGAGCCTAGATCGCTGCGCGTATACACAAACTGACCAGGATCTTTATAAGCATCATTATAACTACGCTCAGAGAATACTACGCGGTTTTGATCGGCTGCTCTTGGTGCGATTACCGAGGTGCGTACACTGCGGTCGCTAAAACGCCATTCACTGAGTAACGCGACCTCATCGTCTGCCCATTCGATAGCATAAAAACGACGCTCAACTTTGGCCAGCAGCTCTGGCTCACGTTTAAACGGCGCGCTGATTGTGTATAGATAGTCATGGTGGGGAACATCTTGTTTCATATTACCGCCATCTTGTGCCTCGGCCCATACCACAGTTGCCCCTTGGTCGGCTCGCCACTGAAACTCCCGAGGACCTGTGCGCACACTATCAAAACCCTTAGGAATATTCTCTGCTAAAGGCTGTCTGGCAAGCTCATACAAAGGATAACCTGTCATGCCCCAAACTTGCCAAACGCTGGCAAAGCGCTGGTAAGGTACCTGATAAGAAAAAGGCTCGTCGATCATACCCACAATCAAACTGGTGGAATCCGGTGATGCTGAAAACGATTTCACCAGTGTGGGTTTACCAATGCCCCTAACGGGTCCATTCAATGGCACTTTTGCCAACTGTCCTTGGGCGTAAAATTTAAATTGCGCCTCATCGAATGGTGTTTTCAAAAGGTTTTGATAAGTTCTAGCAGGGGCCTTTTCGCCACTGCTTTGCTGGACGATAGGTACTATAGACTGCGCTTTTGGCTTAAGCGTTGGTTGACCATGGTTAACCGCAAAATTAACCACAATTGCAGACCCATCTGGTAGCCAATAATACGGCGTTGCTGTAACCACGCCATTGAGCGTTGACTCACTAAGCTGACGCGCCTCTCGCTCTTTAATGTCATAGACCCACAAAGTGGCACTGGCGTCTTGCTCAACAATAAAACTTAGATAGCGACTATTAGACGACCACTGAGGCGAGCGTAATACTGCATCCGCTGGGATCCCCTGAGGGCGTATCACTGAGCCTGTATCAACATGCTTGAATTCTAATGATAAGTAAGTGCGACGAGATTCTCGCATAAAAGTTTTTGGATTAAACTTAATGCCCGCCAATGCCTTTTCTGATAATGTGAGCTCGTCCAATGTCAGCACCCGTTTTCGTTCTAACAGTGCCAACCATTTACCGTCGTGGCTCAAAAAACTGCTGGGCAGCAGTTTTGCATCCACTAATTTTGCCAACGCGGGGGAAGGTACTTGGTACCCTTGTTGCTGTGCAAAGGCACCTGAAATTGGTGCCATTACAAAAATCACTAAGCCAATAAGCAAACGCTTCATGTTATTTTCGTCCTACCCTATCCATATAACCGAGCATCATATACTTAATTATTTAAAAATTCAGCTATATCAGTCAATATTCGCTGAAGCTTACGCTTTTGTGACACATCGATTTAAGCTAAAATCACCATCACTTCTCTACTTCAATACTGCCCGCAGGCTTTATGAGCAACCATGACACACACTAAAAAGTCCGAAAAAGTAACTATTTGGGACGTTGCCGCTGCAGCGGGGGTATCAAAATCCACCGTGTCCTTAGTACTTACACAAAGTGACAAAGTCAGCGATAAAAGTAAACAGCGCGTGCTTGGCGCGATTGAACAGCTCGGCTATATATACAACCGAGAGGCCGCAGCCCTTCGCAGTAAACGCTCAAATTTAGTTGCATTAGTTATCAATGACCTTACAGACCCTTACACCGCGCAGTTAGCAGTTGAGCTGGAATCCCATATTTATGCGCTCGGCTTGGTTCCGATGCTAGTAAGCACCAATGAAAGCCTTGAAAGACAACAGCAAATCGTCAATCGTTTTAAAGAATATAACGTATGTGCTTTTATTATGTGCCCCGCGCCAAATACCGATAGAAAGTGGCAAGAGCAGCTGATTGATACAGGGTTTCCAGTGGTCAACATCATGCGCGAAGTCGACTATTGTAGTGCGCCTTGCATTTTACCGGACAATAAAAAAGGGGCACATCTGGCAACCTGTCATTTGTTGGAGCAAGGGCTCCGCGAACTAGCATTTATAGGCTCTACAGCAACGACTTCTGAACATCGCGAGCGCTTGGCTGGATTTAACTCAGCGCTGCGTGCGCACAACATCACTCATCCAGTTCCCGTAATTGCAGCCCCGGCAAACCGTCAAGGCGGATACGATGCTTTTGAGCAGCTTATGCAAAACGCGCCCGATACCAAAGCTGTTGTGTGTTTTTCCGATGTAGTAGCATATGGCGCAATATATGCCATGCGCCAGCGAGGCATTGCGCCCGGTAAAGATATAAAAATCGTCGGGTTTGGCGATTTAGAGGATTCACGCCTCATGCAACCACTCCTATCGTCTGTACGTATTGATAGCCATGAAATAGCCAAACGCACAGGTCAGGCCCTTTCGGAATTATTGGAGCAATCACAACCTGCAGTGCGTACTTTGGTTGATGTGTCACTCCAACTAAGAGAATCATCTTTGTGAGTAAACAAGTTTTAATCATAGGCTACGTTTGGCCTGAACCTAATTCGTCAGCTGCGGGCAGCCACATGATGTCCCTGCTACGCTTTTTTAAAGCCCAGCAATGGCAAGTAGAATTCGCAAGCCCTGCGCAAGTTACCGAACACATGGTGGATTTAGCACAAGAAGGTATCACTAGCAGGAGCATCGCTCTCAACTGTAGTAGCTTTGATGAATACATTAAGACTTTACAGCCTGATATCGTCATGTTTGACCGTTTTATGATGGAAGAGCAATTTGGCTGGCGAGTCGATAAATACGCGCCGAACGCACTAAAAATACTCGACACCGAAGATCTACAATGTTTACGAAACGCCCGCCACGAAGCGCATAAAGCACAGCGGCAATTAACCACCAATGACTTGCATTCTGAGCTGGCTAAACGAGAAATGGCCGCAATTCTACGTTGTGATCTCAGTCTCATTATCTCAAGCTTTGAAATGACGTTGCTGGCAGATACCTTTAAAATAGACAGTGCGCTGCTCCATTATTTACCTTTTATGGTTGATCTAAAAGCACGACCAAAACACACGCCAGAATTTGAACAACGCCAACACTTTATGACCATTGGTAATTTCCGTCATGCACCAAATTGGGATGCTGTATTGTATTTACAGCAAATATGGCCACTTATTCGTAAACAGCTACCAAACGTTGAATTGCATATTTACGGCTCTTACCCGCCACCGAAAGCTACCGCACTACACAACCCAAAAACGGGGTTTCTTATCAAAGGCTGGGCCGACGATGCTTTAGAGGTAATGAATAATAGCCGAATTTGCCTTGCACCACTTAGGTTTGGGGCTGGCATAAAAGGAAAGCTGCTTGAAGCGATGATCACCCAGACTCCGAGTATTACCACTGCAATCGGCGCAGAAGGTATGCACTTGGACTTACCGTGGCCCGGCGCGATAGCCGATGATATGCAGCAATTTGCAGATAAAGCAGTCAAACTTTATAGCGATAAAGAGACTTATCAGCGCGCACAAAGTCACGCCAATGAGATCCTAGACCGCGTATACCTAAAAGAGCGACTAGAGAAGTTATTAATAAATAAAATCAATGATATAACTAAAAACTTAACGCAACATAGACAAGCCAACTTTACAGGGCAAATGCTCAAGCATCATACCATGCGCAGCACGCAATATATGGCACAATGGATTGAAGCAAAAAATGTCAATAAAAATCGTTAAATAGCCTAGACTTTGCAATGAAAGCGATTAGAATGCGCAGCAATTCCAATCGCTACATTTATCACCAAATAACACTTTTGTCTGATAGGTGTATTATCAATCTTTTATTTTAGGTTTCACGCAGTTGAATACAGCTAGCTTTACCCAAAAACGTAAGTTTATTGTTAAACTTGGTAAAATGTTGCACAAATACGGTACACCCGCATATCGACTTGAAGCACACCTCATGGAAGTGGCAACGCACTTGGGTTTAAAATCATCATTTGTGATGTCTCCTACATCCGTAACATTCGTTATCTGGACGGAGGGCCATGAAGAAGAATACACTCATGTCGCACGCGTAGACCCAGGTGATCATGACCTAGGATCACTAGCAGACACGGATGATGTGGTAAGTAAGGTCCTTACAGGCCAGCTAACTATTGAGCAAGCCGATGCTGATTTGGATACAATCAGCAAACAAAAAGCGCCATATAGTAAGCTGATGACAGGTTTTGCGTTTTCTGTATCGGGTGCTGCCTTTGCCATGTTAATGGGTACGAGTTGGAATGATGTGCTTTGGTCCGGCGTGTTCTCGATTCTAGTTTTCATGTTCATACTTTGGTCTGGCCGTTCAAAGCGTGTTACACACATGCTGGAGCCACTGGTTGCCATTGTTGCGGCTGTCGGCGCGTGTGCGGTCAGTAGTTATGTTGACCCCAGTATTAATATCCGATTGGTGATATTGTCAGCCATTATCGTGTTTATTCCAGGTTTGGCATTAGCATTAGCATTTGCGGAGCTTTCATCGCGTCACTTAGTATCAGGCACGGCGAGGGTTATGGACTCGCTCATGTTGTTGTTCAAACTCTATTTCGGTGCATTTTTAGGCATTAGCATTGGGTTTGCTTTATTTGGTACTACCGATTTTGTACAACCCGATCCATTACCAAAATGGACCGCGTGGTTGGCTATCTTGCTACTTTGTACAAGCTTGATAGTCATTTTCAGAACCAAACTCAAACACGCTAGCTGGTCAATTGCATCTGGGTTTATCGCCTACGCAGTCAGTATTAGTGCCGCGCTCTACTTTGATTATTCAATTGGGGCATTCCTTGGCGCATTTGCAGTAGGCGTATTCAGTAATCTGTTTAACCGTATTGTCAATGCCCCCGCATCAATTGTTGCCATGCAAGGTTTGATTGTACTGGTCCCCGGCTCTAAAACCTATATTGGCCTGAACTCGCTGATTGAAGGGCAAAGTTTTATTCATGCCGACCATATTGGCCAACAGACATTTTTGATTTTTATGTCTTTGGTGGCGGGTTTGATCTTTGCGAACGTGGCACTACCGCCCAAAAAAGCCTTATGAGAAAGGGACGCACTGGCGTCCCTTTATTTTGCTCTTTGATAATTGAGTGCCCGCTCAATACGCTCCCCAACCTGTGGGTGCGTTGATAAATACTTTGACCACGCATCTTGTTCGGTGCTTCTATCGCTAGACATCAGTTTAAGTGCGGTGGCAAAATCTGCGGCTTTGTAACCATGTGCCTCAAGATTGTGTAGTGCATAGTCATCAGCTTGGCTTTCCATATCTTGTGAAAACTGCTGTTGCATGATGACACTGCCCACCCCGAGCGCTAGCTCCGCAACCCCTTGTAAGTCACCAAATACCACAGCAAGCGCAATGGTAGAGGCAACCGACTGGGCCGCAATTCTCATACTATGCTGATGTTCAACATGGCCAATTTCATGTAGTAGTACCGCTCGAAGTGCCTCAGGATGCTTTGCTAGTTTAGCAACTAGCTCATCCGTCACCACGATCTGTCCATGAGGGAGCGCAAAAGCATTTGCACCAAAAAAATCGGAGCGGTAGAAACCTAAACGGTACTTTTCTTTGTCCAACTTTAATTGGTTTAATGAATCTTGCCAAAGCGCATTTATTTTATCCTGCTGTGTGGGATCGACTTCTGTCGGCTCCAGCGCCATTTTTTCTATTAATAGCATGGACTGCCGGCCAGTCGCTTCAACCACACTGTTTGGCAATAAAGTCACCGCACTGGCTGCCATACTAGGGACGACCACGAAGAAAACCAAATATAACAGCAATGGACACAAAAAAATGGCTGACAATACAAGCCCTTTGTGTCTCTCACAACGCTCAAGGAGTCCAACACCTGAGAGACTTGTAAGACGAAAACTCACATCATCAGGCAAAAATCGGCTGCCATCTGGTAACGTGATATCTTGGGCTTGCCCCGCTATGGCCACGCCTGGGAGAATGTCTTGCAAGGGCACAGACAGCTCAAGATCATCATCTTTGACAACACGAATTTGCCCGTTGCTATTGTGCAAGATGCAATTTACGCTAGCGTTACTGCCAGCGCTATAGAGTTTACCCGTAACCTTTTGCATATTATGTCAAAGAGATATCAACATCGAATACATTCGCAGCTTCTTCGGCAAACGAAGACTGTTGTGCTTGTTGCATGTTGATAACCTCATCGGCGTCTGGATTAAGGTGTACAACAGTCGCTGCCGCCAACATTTTGGCTTTACGCACTTTAGCCCAAGGAAACGCTAAGCCCAGTGAACACACAATCGCTAACGTATTGGTGACATTAAGTAGCACGTAGTCAATTGGTGCAAGGTTTGATTCAAACTCAGCAACGCCTTCAAACCTGCTATTTTCAAAGATGTGATTTCGCACCATTGCCTTATAAGCAGAAGCTACAATTATAACCACTAAGAATTGCATAAATAATATCCCAACCCCAATCAACTGTGAGGTCTCTAGCAAATTATCAGAAATGCCTATAACGAGTGCCGCAATACCTGCCAGAATACCCAGCCCAACAGCCATACAGAAACATACAAAAGCAATTAAGTAATACTCTTTTGTAGAAAGGTGTGTGGTTAGCTTTTTGTCACCATAATAAATATTGTTGTGTATATAGGCATCAATACGCTTAAGGGCCCAAGGCAACAACAAATACAAAGTGAAAACGCTCAAAATAGGTAATAATACAAAGTTGATAAGCGTGTCCTTGTATTGCCCTTTAAATGAAAATTGAACATTGCGATAGCGCGTCATTCGTAAACTAAAACGCAGGCCCTGATTGATTACCCAAGGTAATGCTATACACCAAGCCACTAATAGCACAATACCAACCAATGGAAAGTAACTACTCGATACTACATAAAGTGCAAAGCAAGCCAGAGCCAACAACCTGCCTTTCAAAATTTGTTGCGGTGTCGCCAAATAATCAAACCTGTGACCATCAATTTGCGTATGACCAAAAAAGTATTGCTTGTTTCTTACCGTTGCCCACGCAGAATAAATACCCAAGGTAGCAATGGTAAACAAAATATTAACCAACCAAATACTAAAGTAACTGCGTGCATCGCCAGTAAAGCGCACTTCGCGCGTGTGTGTTGAAGAACCTGTGGTTTCAACCACCTCTTTTGACTCTAAGTCCATTTAAAACTCCAAATAAAAAAACCAACAGTACCCTAATTGGTACAAGGGCGAAATTATAATCATAAGGTAATAAAAGGTACAGATGAATTATCTCTAAGATGGCAACAAAAAAGCCAGTGTTCGCTCACTGGCTTTGTTTTACTTATGTGACCAACCCACTAGGGTAAGCACTTAGATTCCATTGCAACATTAAACTTGGCAGCAAATGCCTGCAAGTTTGCCATCTTTTCTCGTTCACTATCACTTTTCACAACATCATTTGATGCGGATAATAACCAAGTCTGACACCCGTCTTTTAGTGGCAAAGGTTTGCGAGCCATACCTATTTTGGGATAGAAATAACCTCGCCTATTCAGTGCAATAAAACCAAAGCTTTGTTGAGCTTCATGTGCTTCAAGCACCTGCTCTAGTGAGTGCGTCATAAACCATTGCATACTTCTATCAGCATTCACAAGCAGTAACTCATTTTGTTTGTCTGGTGTATCACTGACACTTTGACACCCAAACAAGCCACTCAACAACAATGCCATATACAAACTACGCATACTTAGCACTCCATTTAACACGTCGCAACAGCAGACCTAAGCTTAGAGCATATAGCCAATATCCAAAGCTACCACTACCACCATCATCAGCACTGCTCACAGGTGGAGGGGTCCTTACATTTACAGTAACCGTAGCCTGAGCAGATGCACCATTACCATCACTCACCGAGTAGATAATTTGCTCTTGACCGGTAAAGCTACTTGCTGATTGATACATAATATTACTACCAGAAACCGTCGCAGTACCCGTACCTTCGTACAGTAGCTCTACTAACGTTAAAGTATCACCATCAATATCGGTATCATTGGCAAGCACAGCGATAGTTGTTTGCACACCTTGGGTTGCTGTCACAGAATCATTATTCGCCACTGGCAAGTCATTGACCGCTGTTACGGTTATTTGTGTGGTAAAATTGGTACTCGCACCTTCCTTATCACTGATGGTAATAGGCACTTCTAGTGTGCCATTAAAATCAGCTTCAGGCGTAACCACATTTGCATTAAAGCTGTATTGTTCACCTGCAAGTATTGCCAGCGTAAACTCAGTACTGTCTACATCTACCACCTCAAACTGCGATACCCCCAAGGTAATGGTTTCGTCTTCATTCATTGTTAGGGCCAGCTGCGTGAGTACTTCTGGCGCATCGTTAACAGGTGTGACTTGTATCTTGGCAGGATAACTTGTCGTAGTTGTACCATCAGTCAGGGTAATATTTACGGTCAGCTCACCGTTAAAGTTTGCAGCAGGCATTATGGTGTTTTCTGAGAAGGTATAATCACTTCCTGCGATAACACTCAACACTAATTGAGACCCCACTTGTTGGTTCACAACACTAAATTGTGATGCCTGTAAGGTAACACTGGTATCTTCCGCAGTAGAAATGGTTTGCTGAGATGTGACCGCCAAACTGTTAGCTAAATTAAATTCTTGAGATAAGGCATAAAAAGCACTGGAAGCACATTTGACCATCACTCGCGCTTTATTATTTTGGCTACCAATCAAAGTGACCTGTTGTTGACCATCATTAGCCGTGCCCGATAGTAGCAACTGAATTTGTGATGCATCACTGTTGGTTTGCATTATATCTACATTAGCGCACGAAATTGGCGCTTGATCGGTTCCAGCAACATTCCAGCTCACAGTAATTTGGTTGTTTTCACTCACTGAGCTGTTCTCATCTGGTGAGGTGATCACAAAAGGACCCGCCGCAGAAACTGTTGTGACGCTTGCGGTATCAAAACTCACTCCCCCATTGCCATCACGAACAACCAATCTAAATGTCATGGTTCTATCAGTCGTAGGATAGCCGTCGCCTTTAGTAACTTGCCCTGAAATGACATCCGCTAACAAAGGAAAATATCTTGTCGCAGATGTGCTCGGTAAATATGGTCGGAACATCGGCCCTTCACCATTATCTTTCAAATCTGCACTGCTTGACGTCGCTGAGCCTAAATCCAACTGCTCCCAAGAGTAGCTCAGTGTGTCATCACTATTGGCATCCGTTGCTGCACCTGTCAGCACAAAAGGCGTATTGATAGGGATCACATGATCCTCTTTAGCATCAGCCACAGGCGCTTTATTGCCATCATCCTGTAACGAACCACAACTAGCGCCAGAACCTAGCGTGAGATGCGTATGCATCTCATCAATACTGTGAGAATGAAACATTGCAATGGAGTTTGATGCGAGATTTTCAGACGCACAAATGCCTGCATAAGCCATAATGGTGATACCACTACCAGGTTCGTATGCTGCGCCGCTTACCCGAGTTGTACACGACCCATCCGATCCATTATAAGTATGATTTGCGCCAAACTGATGGCCTAATTCATGGGCAACATAATCTACATCAAATGCATCGCCCTCAGGTGTGCCAATACCAGTCATTCCCATCGCTTTACCACCTTCTTCACAGATGACACCCAATGCAGCCAAGCCGGCACCGGATGTTGCCATAAGATGGCCAACATCGTAATTACTTGAGCCGATAATGGTATCTATCTGATTTTGTACTTCCGTGAGGGTATCGCCTAACTCTCCGTTATCGTACGGATCGTTTTCAGTAAAAATTAGCTCGTCATTGTTTGCTACGAGTTCAAGTCTCACTGCAATATCTGTTTGGTATATTTGATTGACTCGGTTAATGGTTGTCACGATGCCATTTAGCGCTTGGGCCTTACTACCAAAATAACTGGTATATTCATCACTGGTGGTCACAGCTAAGCGATAGGTTACTACTTCAACGGTGCCACCATTACCGATGAGTGGTCCTCTTTGCTGACGAGCATTTAATGAACTATTGCGCTGCGTAAGCTCTACAACTTCATCGTGCCAAGGCATGTCTCTTTTGCCTTTTTCATACACTTTAAAATTACCGAAACTTGGGTCTATATACAGTGTACGCGCTTTAGTTTGATAGAAGGCATAAAAGCCATTTGGCCCAATATCAAAACGACCGGTATTGTGCGTGGCTCCCTTTTGATGGCCAGAAAAGCTACGGATCATCGGGTATTTTTGCGCAAGTGCAGGAGCCATAATAGGATCATAACGTATGACGTATTCAATTAGCCCACCCTGGCCGTCGGGCAGAGAAATGGTCATGCTAGCCCCGCTGTCAGCAAGTGACATTAAGTCACCCGCCACTTTTTGGTAATTCGCGCTATAGTGCTGCGCTATAGCTGATGTAGATTCACCTTTAGCGTGTGCTTGTGTGGTGTGCCACTGCCAGTTGTTCGCATAGCTGGTGATTGAAAAGAAAAAGAAACATAACAAAAGCAAAGAACGGTTCATATGCATCTCCGCATAATGGATATTAAAGCACAGTATAGACTTGGCTTATTAATTTGCGCATATTTGACGTTCAATGCAATGTTATAAAACGCGCCACTGAAAGTGCTCAGGCCTAGTTGTAAAGTACTTGCAAGCGACTGGTGACACCGTTTGTCCAACCAAACCCCTGCTGTACTTGGTACTCTCCTCCCCCAGCCGTTTTTTGCATTTCGCAGACATTATATTTTTCCAACAGGCAGTGGCGAATCGCAAAGTCCTGCTCCAGCATATTGAGCCAACGCAAAGCAATCTTTTGTGCCAACTCGAATTGGCCGTAATCCCTTAGCCCCTTTATAGCAAACCAATGCAGAGGTGCCCATCCGTTGGGGCTGTCCCACTGCTGAGAAGTGTTACTTAAACAACTGACCAAACCACCTTGACGTAAGAAATCGCTACTTAGTTTTACGCCTATCAAATGTGCTTGCTGTGGGCTCACGATACCGCCATACAGTGGCACACAGCCCGCTAAACTCAAAACATCTGAACGTTTATTGTTAAGTAAGTCAAAGTCACAGAACCAGTTGTGTTCCTCGCTCCAAAGTAATTGCTGTATTGCTGTTTTGCGCAATTTAGCACGCTCTGAGTATGTATCTGCTTGCGCTTTGTCATTGAGCATGGTTAAACACTCAACCAGCGTATCTTCCAACAAATAAAGCAGCGTATTTAAGTCGACCGGTACTCGGTTAGTGGTGTTTATGCTAAGCAAGCTCGTTGGGTCGTCCAGCCATCGAGCACTGAAGTCCCAACCTGACTCACACGCGGCACGAATATTACGGAAAAATGATTCACGCTGCGACAGAGGCAATTGGTTGGCATCAAAAATATCCTCTGCATAAGACTCTGGTCTAGGTTCAGGTTTGTCATCCCAGTAGCGATTGAGCTGCATCCCATTAAATAGTTTAACTACTCGGCGATGCGCACTGTTGTTCTCCAGTTGTGCTTCTCCTTGATGCCAAAAATCATGCTCCTGACGCATCGCATCAACCATGCGCTCAAGCCACTTAGTATCGGACTTTTTATACGGCAATAATAGTTTTACCATCAACGCCAATACTGGCGGCTGAGAACGACTGGTATAATAAATTCGATTGCCGTTAGGCACACAGCCGTATCGTGCGATCAGACTCACAAAGTTCTCAACCATCGCCTCTATGAGCGAAATATTACCGCTATCTTCCAATCCAAGCGCTGTGAAGTAACTGTCCCAGTAGTAGATTTCATTGAATCGGCCACCAGGCACCACATAGTCATGCTCAAGCGCGAGCAGGGAGTTGTTGGTACTATAAAAGGCTTTTCGCTGTAACTTTGGCCACAACTTTTGAATGTAATCAGCAACAGACTTTACATCGCTAAGCGCTTGTAATTCAGGCTGTTCGGCAAAGGTGAAATGCGCGTCTACAAAGCACTTTAACGCCTCATTACTCATTGGTAAATCATGTTGTTCATATGCTTGTTGTGCACTGGCCCAGCTTGTTTTAGGAATGGCGTCGGCAAACACCTTGCTATCAGCAAAAATACCACTTAGCTGCACATCTTTAAACAAGGTGCAATATTCGAATTTCATGAAAACCTCTTAGGCAGCAATAGGATGCGCTGGTGTACTGCGCTGTTTAAACAGAAACACTGAAACTATCAGTAAACACAGTGGCAGCAATGCGCTGTAAAATGCGTGTTGGCCACTAAAATGCTGGAAAATATAACCCGTTAGAATAGAGCCCGTGGTCCCTCCTAGTGCTGAGAAAATAACGATCATCCCGGTCATCGAGGCATGTTGATGTTTTTCTAAACTGCTTAGGATCACTGAATTTAATACCGGATAGATAGGTGCCATCAATAACCCAATCATCGGCATTAAATACGCAGCTAAAGGAGCATCAAATATTGAGCTGACTGTTTGCTGTGAAACCCCTTGGGTCAGAGGTAAGGTTAATAGAATAAGTCCCCCCATTGCCACCAAGCATATGTTGAGCAAAATATACCAATGGAGATGTTTTAAAATCTGCCCTGCCAGCAAACGTCCTACCGCTAAGCTCGCCGCAAAGATGCTGGTCAACTGCACACTCACATCCACAGGTAAGTGTAAAATTTCATTGTTGAACGTGGGCAGCCACGTGCCTACTCCTTGCTCTATCAGAACATATAAAAATGCCGAAATAATAAAAACCAACACCAAAGGTTGAAAGCTCAACTTTAACATCTGGGCAAACTCGCTGCTGATACTACTGCCAAAGGGCAGCGCCTGTTTTGCAATAGGTGCCAAACTAATGGTTAACACGCACACTAAACTCAATAAAGCGAGAATGTAATACACACTGAGCCAATCCAATGAGTTGCTATCTGGGGTAATGAAAAAACTAAAAATCCAATAACCACTGAGCACCCCAACCATAAAAATACCTTCTATGGTATTGAGGAGCGCGGAGTGAGAAGACGGCGAATCACTCAACTGCCCGACTAAGGCGTACACGCTAATCTTCACCACCGCAAAAGCACAGCCAACAACAGCAAATAGTATTTTAAAGGCGTAAAATTGACCGATTTGTGGCGTGACTAAACAGATCAACATCACCGCGGCCAAAGCCATTAATAATGCCAATTTATAGCCAAAACGCGGGATCATGGAGGCGACCAGAAACGACATGATGGCAATCGAAAGATCTTTGAAACCTTCTAGGCTCGCCGCCTGTGTTTTGCTAACCGAGAAACTGTTTATCGATTGTAAGATTACCGTTCCTACGCTGTTGAGTAACACCGCGAATAGAAAGTAGCAGGCCATCATAGCCAGTATGATACGTGCTCTTGATGCATTGGTTAGAGTAGTTGGTGCATCTGTCATAAGCTGAACTCATTAGTATTGAATGAATTAAAGTCTAGCCTTGCAAAATTTAATTTGCAATCGTTTGCAAATTAAATTCCAGCGATTACCCATATCTTGTATTTTTACTAGCTTGATTGACGGCACAGTAACTCTATATCAATTTCTTGTGAATCAACCACTTCATTATTCAACTGTGCCAACAACTTGGTGACCAACATTTTTGCGGCAAGTTGCGTGTTTTGCCTAACGGTAGACAACGATGGATGGCTTACATCTGCCATACCAATATCATCAAACCCAACCAAACGAACATCATTCGGTACGCTGACATATCGCTCTTTTAACGCTTTGAGCGCCCCTAGTGCGACCATGTCACTACAGGCAAAAATGCCATCAAACGTTAAGCCTTCACTTCTAAGCAATTGATTAATGGCTTCATATGCAGCTTGGCTAGTAATATCAATTTTAATTGTTTGTTGCTGACAGGCCTCGCTTGCACCATCAATCGCGGCTTTAAATCCACGATAACGTTCACCGATTTCAGCATGTCCCGGATCGCCCAAAAACAATAACTTTGATGCGCCTCTTGCTATCAAATGCGCGGTTGCCTGCAAACCACCTAAGTAGTTGTCACTTCCTACAATGGGATAATTACTCGGTGTTTTAGGGTCGCCCCATACAACCAGCGGCGCGCCTAAATTAGCAGCTTGTTCGATACGGTTTTGTTGTTTACCTTGGCCCACAACAATCAGACCATCGGCTCGTCGACCATCAATAAAATAGCCATACCAGTCGTCACCAGCCATATAAGAGTTTGATAGTAGAAGTTCATACCCCTGACGGTTAACTGCTTGATTTATATCGCTAACTACTTTTAACAAGAAGGGATCGTCGATAGATTGTTCGGTATTGGCTTCAAGGTTTATCACCACAGCAATCACTTTGGTTTTCTGTAGTCTTAGACGGCTTGCCGCAGTATTAAGCGTGAAGTTGTGCTGTTTGGCGAGCTGCTGCACATGATCACGCGTAGCTTGTTTGATCACCGGGTTATTATTCAGTGCACGTGAAGCTGTTGAGGTTGATACCCCAGCAAGTTTTGCCAAATCCACCAACTTTAATTTTTTCTGCTCCACTACAACCTCTTAGACTTAGATCTCACCACTTCGCTAACTTATTGAGAAGATAACATATTACTGAGCAATTTCGCATAACCAACTGCCATTATAGCGCAAATGTACAATGGTTATTAGCCACAATAAAACAGGGTATGTGCAAAAAGTTGCATTAAAGTTATTGCAAACGTTTGCAATAACCTCTATTTTAATTTCAGCGCCACCTAAAAACTCCCCTCTGCTGGGTTACAAACTTAGTCTTTAGCGCTAAGTTTTGGGGAGTGGCGCACACAATGATATGAACCATATGACAACAAAAGGGGCTTTCCCATGCGCAAACTCAAGCAATACTCGTTGCTCGCAACAGCCATAGCTGCGGTTTTGAGTAATCAAGCGATAGCACAAGACGAACAAGCTAAAGAACAAAAAGTCGAAACTATCGTCGTATCTGGTACCGCTGGTGGACGCGGCATCAGAAAAATTGACGCCGGCTTTGCCGTTACCAATATTGACGCGGTTAAAATCGATAAACTCGCACCTAAAAGTACTGCGGACTTACTCAAAGCAGTACCGGGTATATGGGTAGAAAGCTCAGGCGGTGAGTCTGGTGCGAATGTGTTTGTGCGTGGTTTTCCAGGCGGTGGTGATGCGCCCTTCTTAACCGTGAGCTTGCAAGGCTCTCCAGTTTACCCTGCACCAACCCTTTCGTTTTTAGAAAACTCATCTATTTTTCGCTTAGATGAAACCATCAGCATGATGGAAGCACTGCGTGGCGGTCCAAACCCTGTGGTCTCAAATGGTCAACCAGGTTTAACCACTAACTTTCAACTAAAACGTGGTAGTGAAGATACAGAAGGCACATTTAAATATACAACTAGTGACTACGGTCTTCAGCGTCTAGACGCAGTACTAAGTGGTGAATTAAGCGATGATTTGTATTACATGGTGGGCGGTTATATTAAGCGTTCATCAGGCATTCGCGATGCAGGTTTTACCTCTGAACGCGGCCAACAGTTCACCATTAACCTAACCAAAGAGTTAGACAATGGCGAAATCAATGTTTATACCCGTCAGACTGACGATACGGGCGCTTGGTACTTACCCACTCCCCTTAATGTTGACGGTGTAGATGCTGAATACACGCAGCTGGGAACACACAACCGCCAAGCCGTTATTTACGCAGGTAATAACAATGCAATGGAAATCGACTTGGGTGAAGGACGCGGTTGGAAAGGCCATATTTCTGGCGGTAGCATCAAGCTAGAACTCAAAAATGGCTGGCACTTTATAGACCGCTTTAACCTCACTCAAGGTGAAGCCAATACCTATGGCCTTGTACCAGCCGGTGGCGCTGAGCTGCTTAAAGATGTTGCAGATAACGGACAAGACGCCAAAGGCTCAGTCACAGGCACTATCTATGAAGGCGATACCTATGTTCAGAGCATGGGACGTTGGGTGGTATTAAAAGACATTGAGTCTTTCACCAATGATTTAGCGTTTAGTAAGTCTTTCGACAAATGGGAGAGCGCGTACGGAGTTTACAGCGCTTCAACCTCTGCTCAAGATTGGTGGAGTCTAGGCAACGCGGCCTACTACGTACTCGAAGCTGGTGGCGAAATGCTTGATGGCATTGAGTGCAATACCAGTGTTGAAGGTTGTGCGTGGAACTATGACATAAACAGCACGGGAGATGCTAAAACCTTAGCGTTCTATACTACACAGAGCTACCGCGCAACAGATGCTTTGACGTTAGATATTGGCCTTCGCTCAGAGCGTCACGAAGTAAACTACTCAGTGGATGAAAACCTCAATGGCATTATCGAAAAGTCTGTGGATTACAGCGCTCGCAAGACCTCTTGGACTATAGGTGCCGACTATAAGCTAGCTGATGATATGGGTGTGTTCGCTCGCATCAACAAAGGCTACAAAATGCCTTACTTCGATGACTTTAGAGACAATTATGGTACCTATGAAGCTGGTAACCCATTGATTAAAGAAGTAACTCAAGCAGAACTTGGCTATAAGTACATGGGTGACAATACCGACTTTTTTGCCACACTGTTTAGCAATGAGGTAAAAGGTGACACATTTGTGCGCAGACCGGGCGAGCCGGCTGAAATCTTGACCAATGAAGCGTTAGGCATCGAGTTTGACTATAACTACAACCACGAGTCTGGGTTGTCAGTCAATTTAAACGCCACCGTGCAAGACACTGAAATCACCGAAAGCCCTGATAACGAAGGCAATGAAAGTCAACGCCAGCCTGGTTGGCAAATTCGTGTCACGCCGAGTTATGACTTTGAGTTAGCGGGAATGTTCGCCACTATTTACGGCACCTTCTCAGCAGTAGATGACCGTTATGGCAACAACGAAAACACCGTCGTACTTGAAGGCTATGAAAAGTTTGACTTGGGCTTAATTGTAGAGCCTGCAGAAGGTTTGAAACTACAAATCGCAGCCGATAACTTAACTGACGAACAAGGTATTACTGAAGGTGACCCACGTAATGTTGATGCGCCTAACGGCCGCTACATCATGCCTCGCAGCATCAAGTTTAGCGTCAGCTATAGCTTTTAACTAACCTCCCTCCTTGGATCACAAGCCCAGTTTCCCATACTGGGCTTTTTTATTCCCTGCACACGATAGCACCTAACTATAGTCCGTGCTGTAGCCCAAGCCTACTGTTATGAAATCAAGGCAGTCTAAGGGAGCTTACTGGTATATTTGGAGTGTGAGAATCAATGTACCAAGCAAATAAATACCATTTTATTTTCATAATAGTGAACTTTCAGGCGAGAACGTTCGTAAGTCTGGCTATGGATGATAATTAGTCATCCTTTTTAACCCACTAGACAGGATGAATATAATGAAAAAGTTTATAGTAAGCGCTAGTCTACTGCTACTGGTGGCATGTAGTGATAGTGACGATGATAACACGGTAACACAGCCAACACCTCCAACACCAACGCCAGAGTTTTCAGCGACTAAAACCTTCGAGCTGACCTTAAGTGGTAAGCAAGAAGTGCCCATGAATACCTCCATGCAAACTGCAACCGCAACCGTTGAACTAGATGAAAATCTAATGCAGTTTAGAGCAACATTGGACTACAGCGATGTAGAAGGTTTTAGTGCTGCGCATATTCATGATGGTGACTTAGGTGAAAATGGCGATGTTGCTTTCGCATTCGAAGCAACAAGTGAAACGCTAGCCAGTATTGAGATAACTGATCTCACCGAGTCACTCATGGCCGACATGTTAGATGGCGATTGGTACATTAATCTGCACACACAAACCTTCCCGGGTGGTGAGTTACGCGCACAAATTGTGCCAGACACCACCAGCATAATCACCTTTGAACTCAATGGTTCACAACAAGTACCGATGAACCAATCAAGTGCTATGGGCGATGGTTACGCCTCCTACGATAGCACTGATGGAGAGCTTTACCTGCGAGTAGTTACATCTGGAGTTGATGATGCAACCGCAGCACATATCCACACTGGCAGAATAGGTGCCAATGGCGACGTATTGGTGGTGCTTGAGCAAGACGATGAAATCATGACTGACTGGGTAACGCCAGAGGGCACCATGATTGACGAAGCAACGCTCAATGTACTGCTTTCAGGCGGACATTATGTCAATGTCCACACACCCGCGATGCCTGACGGTGAGATCCGAGGCCAAATTTTAACTGACAATTACGCGGTTGCCACCTTTGGTTTATCAGGAAAACAAGAAGTACCCGCAGTCGATACCATGGCGTCTGGTGACGGCTACGCGTTAGTTAACACTGATGATTACAGCGTTGAGCTACGTGTTGTGACCTCTGGCGTAGTAGACGCCACGGCCGCACATATTCACACTGGGCGAATTGGCACCAATGGCGACGTGTTAGTGGCCCTTGAGCAAAGCAACGATGATATGAATGTGTGGATGACACCACAAAACACCATGATAGATGCGGATATTTTCGCGATACTCGCCTCTGGCGGACACTATGTTAATGTGCATACGCCTGCCGTGCCAAGCGGTGAGCTGCGCGGGCAAATCTTGACGGACAACTTTGCCCTAGCAACATTTAATCTCTCCGGCGCGCAAGAGGTTCCTGCTGTATCGACTACCGCCTCGGGCGATGGCTACGCACTCGTAAATACCCATGATTATGGTGTAGAGCTACGGGTAGTGACCTCTGGTGTAGCAGACGCCACTGCCGCGCATATTCACACGGGTCGTATTGGCGCCAATGGTGACGTATTAGTGGCCCTTGAGCAAAGTGCAGACGATATGAACGTATGGATGAC
This sequence comes from Pseudoalteromonas sp. MMG022, assembly GCF_021654245.1. Lineage (NCBI taxonomy): Bacteria > Pseudomonadati > Pseudomonadota > Gammaproteobacteria > Alteromonadales > Pseudoalteromonadaceae > Pseudoalteromonas > Pseudoalteromonas sp. MMG022. The sequence goes on from NZ_JAKFZQ010000015.1 coordinate 47,991, forward strand.
ACCGCAAAACACCATGATAGATGCGGATATTTTCACGATACTCGCCTCTGGCGGACACTATGTTAATGTGCATACGCCTGCCGAGCCAAGCGGTGAGCTGCGCGGGCAAATCTTGACGGACAACTTTGCCCTGGCAACATTTAAGCTCTCCGGCGCGCAAGAGGTTCCTGCTGTATCGACTGCGGCCTTGGGCGATGGCTACGCGCTGGTGAACACCCATGATTATGGCGTTGAGCTACGAGTAGTGACCTCTGGTGTAGCAGACGCAACCGCGGCTCACATTCATACCGGACGCATTGGTACCAATGGCGATGTATTAGTAGCCCTTGAACAAAGCACCGACGACATGAACGTGTGGATGACACCTCAAAACACCATGATTGATGCAGATACTTTCGCGATACTGGCCTCAGGCGGTCACTATGTTAATGTACACACGCCTGCGGTTCCTAGCGGAGAAATACGTGGACAAATCCTAACGGGAAACTATACCTTGGTCGCCTTTTCACTCAGTGGCGATCAGGAAGTACCAGCAGTGACCACAACGGCTTCAGGTAGTGGTTATGCCCTAGTTAATACCAATGACTTTGCTTTAGAACTACAGGTTCTCACATCTGGTGTTGCTGATGCGACTGCCGCACATATTCACACCGGTGCGATAGGCGTCAACGGTCCAGTGCTGCTGGCACTTGAGCAAGATGAAAGCGATGCAAACCGTTGGATGGCACCAGCTGATGCAGCACTGACGGCTGAAATTTTTGCTGTCCTTGCAAGCGGTGGACACTACGTAAACGTCCATACACCTGCACACACAAGTGGTGAAATACGCGGACAAATTCAGTAACCCCATATATTAGGCCCGCACTCTGCGGGCCTATCATTTTGACAAGTTACATTTAAATTCTGCTACCTAAGCGTCATGATTTCTATTACACTCAAAGTTTAATTTTTACCATTTAATGTTCATGGACTTAACCACCCTTTTTAGTATTGATCCACTACGCTGGTCGGATATTGGTGCGGCGATTCTCGCAGGTGCAATTATTGGATTAGAGCGTCAATTGCGCGGAAAACCCGTTGGGATAAGGACGTCAGCCTTAATAGTCTTAGGTACTTACACCTTCATTATGCTCTCAATGCAGGTAAACAATGATGTGGCAGACCCATCAAGGATCATCGGTCAGGTTGTTACAGGTATTGGCTTTTTGGGCGCAGGTGTGATGCTATCAAAAGAGGGGGTTGTTGTGGGCGTGACCTCTGCCGCTGCAATCTGGATGCTAGCCGCCATTGGTATTTGTGTCGCGGTAGCTGGCCCTTTAATTGCTATAAAAATGGCGGTGATTGTGGTGGGTATCTTGTATGGGGTAGACTTATTAGAGTCGAGCTTTACTAATCTGACTCGTGGTGTTCATGGTAAATACACGGGTTGGAAAACCAGAGTTAAAAAAGATGCCAAATAGCACACGTTTACAAGATGCTAATTTAACCCCAGGCCAGGTGGCTAAACGTAGTGATGTCAAAGTCTCTACTTTACACTTTTATGAGCAAAAAGGTCTTATTCGCAGTTGGCGAAATAGCGGTAATCAACGCCGCTATAAGCCCGATGTACTAAGACGAATTGCGGTGATAAAAGCCGCACAAAAAATGGGCGTCACCCTTGAGGAAATAAAACAAACTCTCAGCACCTTGCCAGATAGCCGTACACCAACCAAAAAAGATTGGGAGAAACTATCCACCGCTTGGCAGCAACAACTCGATGAGAAAATTGCCTACATGCAAAGGGTAAGAAACCAAGTTGAAGGATGTATTGGCTGCGGGTGTTTATCCATGAAGAGTTGTCCAATGTATAACCCTGATGACGTACTTGGCGAAACAGGCAGTGGCGCTTTGCTGTTGGGTAAAGATTGGTAAACACCTTTGAATAATTGAGTTGTTCGCACCACTAGGCTGTGGGTTATTCAGGTTTAGGTCAGTGTTTACGCTTATAATCCCCGCTCTTTTCGTTTTCTATTATGCTTATGACTACAATAAGCGCAACTTATATCAACTATGAATACGCTGTTAGAATTTCTTAAAAACCGTAACTGGATGTTGTGGGCGCTCATTTTAGGTGTCGCGACGGGTCTTATTTTTGGTGAACGGGTGGCATTTTTACAGCCACTTGGTGCTGGCTTTGTAAAGCTGATGCAGATCACCATATTCCCATATATCGTGGTCAGCCTTATCGTGGGTTTGGGTAAGTTTAATCCCGATCAAGTACGCAGCATTTTACTTAAAGCCGCCACGGTGATGGTGTGCTTGTGGGGAGTTGGCCTGTTCGCTATTTGGTGCTTTACCTTTACGTTGCCTCAACATGATGCGGGGACATTCTTCTCCCCTGCACTGATTGCCCCCGCAAACAATATTGATTTTGCGCAGCAGTATATTCCTGCAAACCCCTTTGCATCACTGGCAGAAGGGAATGTGCCTGCCATCGTGATCTTTTGTATTGCTCTGGGTATGGCACTGATTGCCAACAAGCGTAAAAATACCGTGTTGGAATTTCTGGATGTTATCGGCCAAGGTCTCACCGTTATTTCGAAAAAGGTGATTTCAATCTTTCCTATCGGAATATTTGCAATGACAGCCAGTACCGCAGGTACGCTAAGTATTGAACAGCTAAATAACCTGCAAGTTTATTGGGTGTTGGTTCTGTGCTTAGGGCTGTATTTAATGCTGGTGTTATTACCTATGCTAGTTGCCGCACTGACCCCTATCAAATACCGCGCTTTGATTTTAGTAATGCGTAACGCTTGGATAACTGCATTTAGTACCGGCAACGTGTTTATTGTACTGCCAGTTATCACCGAAGGCATAAAAGAGCACATGCGCAGTATCAAAAAAGCCGATGAGCAAGCAGATCATATTGCCGAAGTACTAGTTCCCATCGCCTACACTTTCCCAAGCCTTGGCAAGCTCACTACACTTATTTTTGTGATGTTTGCAGGCTGGCTTACTGGCAATCCTATTAGCCTAACAGATATACCCAATGTCACGCTTTCTGCCATGTTGAGCTACTTTGCGAATGTGCACTTAGCCATTCCATTTATGCTGGACAGTTTAAAAATTCCAGCGGATAGCTACCAGCTTTACCTATCAATGTCAGTTTTAACGGCCAAGGTGGTTTCACCTACCACTGTGGTTTATATTTTTGCTTTTGTGTTCTTGAGTATCTTCTATTGCCGCAAGCAATTACATCTAAAGCGGCTTCGTTCGGTTTACTATCTAACTTTGTTTAGTGCGCTATTGCCTGCATTTATGCTGGCAAGCTTCACATTAAACAGCTATCTCGCCAAAAACTCCCAAGCCGCAGATGAAGTGATAGCCAACATGGTCATTGCCGATAAGGTCCCTGCCCATGTTTTGGGGTACGTCCCCAAAGCCTATCAAAGTGGTGAACTGTCATTAACGAATATTGATGTGATTAAAAAACGCAACCTGCTAAGAATCGGCTATCTAATTGATAACGTGCCATTTAGCTACTTTAACCAAAAGAATGAACTGGTAGGTTTTGATATCAGCCTCGCGCACCGTTTGGCGTCTGACCTTAATGTAAATGTTGAATTTATCCCATTCAAAAAGCATCAGCTTAATGAGTACCTCAATAAAGGCTTTTTTGATGTGGCCATGTCAGGCCTTGAGATCAATGTGGCTGATTTGACGAAGGTTCGCTTTAGTGATCAAGTATTGCAGTTGCAACTTGCCCTGCTTGCTAAAGATCACCAATTAGACAGGTTTACAACTTTAAAAGATATCGCCAAGCAACCACTGACTATTGCACATGTTGAGTATGCCCCCATATTACATCAGGTCGCCAGAGGCTACCCCAACGTAGCATTTAAACAACTACCAAATTTAAAGGCATACTTTGGTGACCCAGATAAATATGATGCACTGGTGATAAGTGCCGAAGCGGGTTTTGCTTGGAGCATGTTTTATCCAGAATTCGGCGTGGTAGTACCACAAGGAGAGGTCAGTAAATACCCAACTGGGTTTGCAGTTGCAAAACGCAATTACGACCTATTGAACTACCTCAATGCTTGGTTGGATATCCAACATGCAAATGGTCAAATTGACGCCAATTATCGTTATTGGATTTTAGGTCAAGGTAGCCAAAAAACCGTTAAACGCTGGTCACTCATTGATGAATATGCACCTGAGTTATTGGATTAGAAGCCGATAACTCAGCCACACCAATATGGCCGTTTGCGCAAAGCTCAATAACAAAAGCTTTGCGTTGAACTGCCACTTCTGGCATTTATGACGAAGGTATTTTTGTGCAATAAACATTGTCATATTGCCAGCAAGCGATGATAAGGCTAACAATTTAACTTCACTAACACGCCTGTGTGCTGCGATGGCACGTTGTTTATCTGACCAAAATATCAATAAAAACAATATATTTATAATCACATAATAAGCGACGATAGCGAGTGTATAGCGCACATCGCTGTGGGTTAAAAAAATGGCTAGAACCGCGATAAGCAACCAAGCACACACCGACAGCCCATATGCCAGCCCTAAACAAGCTAAATTAAGCGAATAAGCAGGCAAAACACACTCAAAAGTATCTAATTTATTTGATTTTATCTTAAAAAGCAGGTGTTCAGGTATACAAAAATATCGCTATTGCCAGTCACATTCTTTAACGGCATCAAACCACGGTTCTTCAAACGATTTTTTCATAGGGATCAAAGGATGTGTAACCTCAACCACAAGCTTTGGTGCTAAATACTTATGTACCCATGCTCGTACTGTATCACTTTCTAACTCATCATAGGCCACTTTTAAAGCAAGCTTTACTTTATCATCGGGCGCCTTGCCTTGTAATTGCTCAAACCTTGCCTGCAACCAAGACAATAGAGCCTGTTTTGATTCGTTGGGAAAAATTGAGGTCAGCCTAGAGGTGGGGCCAATCAAACGCTGGTAATTCATTGTTTGCTCTTTAATTAAAAACACAAATAATAGATTAATACCGGCTGAGATCTTACCAGAGCGTTTATCCAGCTCCTGATAATCGGTTAGAGCCTGGCGAAATAAACGCTCCGCTTCATCAACTTTTCCCTCGTCCAACGCCAAAGCCCCTAGGTTATTCTCAATCATTGCCAGTACTGGGGTTTGTTGTAATTGCTCAGCAAGCGTGCGAGAGCGCGCATATAAAGCCCGCGCTTTTGAGTGATTTCTCTGCTCTCTCGCAACCAAGGCCAAGCTATTAGTTAACGTCAAACGCTGTCGATCATTTTGAGCATACTTGTATGAACAATCCAAACTGATTTGTGCATCCTGATAATATTGAGATCGGCGTAGCCAGATCCCCAGCGCACTTAAAATTGACGTAATTTGGTTTCGAAAGTACGGGCTTTGACTGACAGAAAACACAGCTTCAAGAGACTCAATCAAGCGCGGCATTTGATTGGTGGGCACAGAGGCTCGCATAGCGAGGAGGTGCCAGCGTACAAACAATTCCTCGGGAAGCGTATCTGGCTTTGCCATGTTTTCGAGCAGTAAAATAGAGTGAGCCGGATTAACTGTCAGATAATCTTCCGCCTCATTCAATGTATCGATAGGATCTGCCACCTGAGCACCAAGCACCAAGCACCAACACAGCATCCAAACTAGTAACAGTACTCGCAATATACTCTCACCGCTTTGCTCTTCTTAGAATTTAACTCTAGTTGCTAAAAACTAAATATTCAAAGCATCTTGAGACTCAGCACTATGATTGCGTGTGTGTGGCTTGGCGAACTTCATTAACTAACAACAATATTTTTGCCGCTGCTCGGGCATCTTCAAGCGCTCGGTGGTGCTGTTTTAATTCAATATCCAAAGCAGCGCATAGTTTTCCTAACGAGTAAGAGTCATGTCCGGGTAAATATTTTCTCGCCAATTGTACTGTGCACAGTTTAGGTTGACTAAAAACACGACCGACTCGTTGAAACTCCTGCTTTAAAAAGCCCATATCAAAATTCACATTGTGAGCAACAAAAATAGCCTGGTCACATAGCGAAGCAACTTTATCGGCCACCTCTGAGAACTCGGGGGCATCTGCAACCATCTGATTGTCTATCCCCGTCAGCTGAGTAATATATTTTGGAATAGTGCGCTTTGGATTGACTAAGCTTTGCCAAGTGGCAACGATTTCACCTCTTTCAATACGCACGAGGGCTATTTCGGTAATGCGATCAAACTGACTCTTACCTCCCGTCGTTTCAATATCAACTACCACATAGGTTTGATTTGGGTCAAACTGCCAACGGGTTCGCTGTATTGTTACGTCGAAACCACACTTTGTCAGGCGGTTAATGGTCACCAATTGATTACGTCTGAGCGAGTCTCCCGGTGCCTTTATTTCTTCAAAGCGTAGGCTATTGCCCTCACGTACCATAAGGTCGGGGTATCCATCCTTTAAGTTCTTAAAATCTTGACTCATAGCACGTAGCAAAGAAACTAAAGAGCTTGAAGGAGCAAACTCTGCTAACACAAGCAATGCGTCTATTAAATCATCATGCCAAGAAAACAATGCGTTCTGCTTTTTAAAACAATAGCTCAGCTGTTTTAACAACCAGCTTTTTAAACATGGTGCTTGATTAATTTGTTGCAGCTTGTTTTCAATGTCCTCTGCTAACACTGCATAAAAGCGATTAAATTTAAGTAGCTGCGGGTAGCGCTCAAACTCATTGGCGGCCATAGATAATTCATGTTCATAGAGTTCCTGCCAAAAAACAACACCAAACAATGCCAGCCACAGCTGATTTTCTGTATGCCAACTCTTAACGCTCTGGCGCGCATAGAAGGCGATTACACCATGCTCTGTATTACCTTTGTAGGCTTCATCTAGGGTAATTTCATCACGACTTTCACGCAATAAATCCGTTAATATCGAGGTGCGTTTTTGCTGAAACTTTCTTAGCAGGAAATCTTTAGCGAATAGTAATAGTGATTCATCATTAGGCCTTGCCAGAATATCTTCAAGCAACGTACGACAGTGCTCACGATCACCGATAGAGAATATCAAGCGAATACGCTTTTCTTGCGCTTTGCTACTCGTACATCGTGCTAGCAATCGCACCGCTTGTTGTGGCATGTGTTTTTCTATCAAGCAGGCTAGCTTATAAAACAGTTTATCGCGACGATGGCTAGCCTGTTCCTGCAATTCAAAATCATGGTTAAGGTCAAGCACATAAGTTGATAGTGCATGTGCATCGTCAAGGCTAATATTGTGTAGAGATTGATAAAGTTGTGCATATTCATAGGCACACTGTGCTTGTTGATAGTCACTAAAGTAACTGGCGGGATTAACATCACTGTGGGTCTTCATCACTCCTAAATCTCGCATAGAAAACTGCGACAAATTCGTCTCAAGGCGATTAAAAAACAAGAACAACAGATAATCAAACAATGGAGCAATCGTTACACATAAATATCGTTTTATTACAATATGTTGCTCAACATGAGTAAACTCAATATGCTGACGAGCGAAATCCAGCCATAGCGCTTTTTTAGCGCTGCGTGCGGGATAGTAACTCAACTGCACATCTTGGCAGAGATCTTGTAATTCAGTTTTGGTGAGGATCTGTAACCAAGCTTGATAGTCCTGCGCAGCAACATCACCAATCAACTGCTTGTCACGCAACCCAGTCAATGCCAGCTCTAAATTATCGATCTCGGCGTAATTGAGTGAGTCATATGTAACAAACTTGGATTTCCTATTTAACAGGCGAACCAATATGCAGCGCTCGTGCTCAGCGAGCGCTTCTATAAGCGCCAACATATGCTTATCTTGCGCCGACAATAAGTGACCGTTGCTGAGTTTAATAAACCCTACAAACTCATGATAATGATCCAGATAATATTTTTCAGGAAGTTGTTTTTGCACGCCTACACCGGCACTGTTTTTTTGTACAGTATTACATATCTCATCTCATGGAGCCAGTGCCCATGCTAGTTTTGTTTATGTGGTAACCATTGTAAGAGTTTATCGACTAACACAGTCTGAGCAATAGGTTTGGCAATATAGTCATCCATGCCTGCTTCAAGACATTTGGCTTTATCTCCTACCATCGCATTTGCCGTCATGGCGATGATAGTAATCTTGGCGTAATACTCTCCAGCTTCACCGCTTCTTATTAATTTAGTTGTCTCATATCCATCCAGCTCAGGCATCTGGCAATCCATTAGCAATAATGTGTAACAGTCCTCTTCTAGGCGCTGCTCTAGTAGGCTAAGTACTTCTTTTCCATCTGCGGCCACATCCACAATCTTAAAGCCGATTTTCTTCAACATACTGGTTGCAACAATTTGATTTACTTGATTATCTTCTGCTAGCAAAATGCGGATAGACTCATCCCACTTAATACCATCACTAGTCAATTGCTGATGGTGCTTTTCTCCTTTAATGTAGCGACTTATTGCTGAATTCTGAGCGCCGCTTTCCTGTTCACATTCATTTAAAACCGCCAAAGCAGTAATAAGATCCGACGTAGTAGCAGGTTTAGGAAAATACGTTGCAAACCCCAACTTAGCAAGGTGACCTGCCTCCCACTGAAACCCCATTGGCGTCATCATAATAAGTTTCATGGAGTCATACTTTGTTTGTTCACGAATCGCTTTGCCGAGTTCCTTGCCGTCCATTTCAGGCATTTGCATATCTATAAAGGCAATGTCAAAGCATGATTGCTGTGCTTGAGTGAACTCATGACATTGTGTGAGTGCTTGCTGAGCAGACGATACACCTCGCACTTTTGCTCCCCAATGTTCAAGTTGCTTGGTGAGTACAGCTCGGTTGGTATCATTGTTATCAACGACTAACACGTGTTTGTCTGACATTGTACCATGGGGTTTAACGACCACAGAGCCGCTACTCTTGCGCATCAACACATTAAAACTAAACTGACTGCCTTGGCCTGATTCACTCTGTACCTGTACGCTGCCGCTCATTAATTCGCATAGTTTCTTAACTATCGCCAGCCCTAGACCTGTCCCACCATATTTGCGTGTGGTTGATGCATCGACCTGTGTAAATGACTGAAATAGTTTGCCTTGCTCATTCTTTGCAATGCCAATGCCGGTATCTTTCACGACACACTCAAATCGCCAATGATGCTCATCATGCTCTTTTAAGTTCGCGCAGACAGCCACCTCTCCCTCATCGGTGAACTTAATAGCATTGCCTACTAGATTGGTCAGGATCTGTCTTAAACGACCAGGATCCCCCCTGACTAAAGATTCATTCACAAACGTGGTATCAAGTATCAACTCCAACCCTTTATTTTGAGCCTGAATTGCTACCGACTCCGCAAAGTCCCCCAACATGCTTCTTAGGTCATATTCCAGCTCTTCGAGCTCAAGTTTGCCCGCATCCACCTTTGAGAAGTCCAATATGTCATTTATCAGTGATAATAAAGATGTTGCACTATTTAAGGCTATGTTCGCCCTGTGATGTTGCTCCTCGTTTAGTTCACTATTTAAAAGCAAATTAAGCATACCGAGTACACCGTTCATCGGTGTCCTTATCTCATGACTCATTGACGCTAAAAACTCACTTTTAACTAAGCTAGCCTGCTCAGCCGCTATTTTGGCCTCTTGTAACGCTTCTCTAGAGTTTACCCAATCAGTTATATCTTGTTGAATACCTACATACGCTTTAAGCCCCCCAGCTTTATCAAACACAGGTGATAACTCCAAACTGTTCCAAAATGCTTCACCATTGCGTTTGTAATTGATTAGCTTGACTGAAAGCTTTTTTCTCGCGTTCAAGGCGTCACGCATATGGGCAACCACCTCTTGGGATGTGTCTTTACCTTGTAAAAAACGACAATTCATCCCTAATACTCTTTTGTCATAGCCCGTTATTTCACAAAATGCTCGGTTAATAAATACTAATGGGAAATCAGGCTGTGTTGCATCTGAAATGGATATACCCACAGTGCATGACTCAATGGCCTCTGCAAGCATATCATTATGTTCTTTAGCGCTTTTTAAAGCACTATGATATACCTTTTGTTCAGTGATATCTGTCAGCGACCCTGCCATCCTAATTGCTCGACCACTTTTGTCTTTTAATGCGACACCTTTGGCGCGAAAAAAGCGAACTTCCCCACCATAAACACGTACTCGTAATTCAACATCAAAAGGCTTGCTGTACTTGAAGTGGTAATGCAGTTGCTCCTGTAACAGTAACAGGTCTTTTTTGTGGAGGTGAGACGCAAGCGCCTTCAAATCGTTTGGAAAACTATCGGTGTCATCCTTGTCGTAACCAAGCAGCTCCCTAAATCTAGGCGCAAAGTATATATGTTGCTTTTCTAGGTCCCAATCCCACAAACCGTCATGACTGCCACGAATGGCTAGCTTATACCGTGCTTCATTCGCCTTCGCTTGCTGCTCTGACTTTTCTAAACGACGATATGGGTTAAGTAATAATTGGCGGCCAAAAAGCAGCAGCAACCCTGCCGAAAGAGTTAAGCTTATTGCGATTCCCCAAGCGATATCGCCCTGAAATGAGGATACCTTATCGTCTAACCAACTGGTTTTAACCAGGTACTCGTAGACTATTCCCGTCGTGCCTATCTCGTCAGTTTTGATACTCATGTAGTGACTGTCTAAGTCTGAGTTATTAAAGGTAAACCACTTTCCTTCGAGTACAATCGCCGTATTGTCATCTTTTAAGGTGTCAGTCATTAAAGCATTTAAGCTGGTGTTAAATTGAGCAATCAGAGCACCTTCAACAAAGCCATTGTAATGAATCGGCACTGCAATTTTAACGTGTTCTTTTCCTTCAACTTTATTCAATAAAATTGCTGTTTTTATCTCCGAGTTCAGTACTTGTTGTAACCACGGTAAATGTGGGCTGGTTGATAGCACACTCGCATGGCTGTTATAAACTTCTTCGCCAAGCATGTTCACAATTATTAGATGTTCTTTTTGACCTAACAGATGGTAAGCCGTCAGAAAATCTGACAAAGAAGCTTGTGAATATTCTCCTCCCATTACCCCCTGAATAATAACCGGATGACGCACGAGGTCTCGCAATATTTGCTGTCTTGTTTCAAGAAACTGTTGCAAATAGTTTTTGGTAAGATCCGCTTGTACTCTACTGGTGTTGGTTTGCAGTTCAGTCACAGAATCACTGGCGCGTTGACCAACTAAGAAAACACTAATTAGTACCGATAAAATCAAGCTCATCACAAGAAATGCGTAAAACGCATTATCAGATGATAATCTTAGTAACCTAGTCACTGGTTGCTTCATTCCCTAACGCCTTTTTCGCTCCTTTTGGCAGTAATGTAACTCCGCCATCGAGATCGTATTTAGCCATGCAAAAGTCATCCTGACCCAGCGCTTCATGCGCATCTTGATTGGTCGTTGACCAAACTGAAAACGGCCTTTGATAAGTTTTTAGCAAACCAACTACAGAGCCATCCAAACGCTCTAACGCAGCGCGAAGCTGTGCTCTATTACTCTTCATATCATCACTGAGCGTGATCTGACCAAGCCCTTGGAGTAGTAACCTTCCTAAGTCATAGCTATGGATAAAGCCTGTGGGTGCGGCTAATTGTTCGGGGTGAACTAATTGATCAGGGAATTGATTTTTGGCTAAATCTACAGCCTCTTTGGCCAATGTATGGTGCCGATAATCCCTCAATGAAAAGCAGCTTTGGATAAAGTGTAATACCAAACCATTGTTGAGCGACTCTTTCACGGCGGGATAAAACGCGCCACCCGTGATCCCCCAGTGACTAACTATAGGTAGCCTATATCGATCTTTTAAGCTAGCCATCGCGTTGACAAAATGCGTGCCTTCAGGAGCATTACCAACAAATACAATGCAATCAGCATCACTTGTCACAATATCCCGGATGATAATTTTAGCGCTGGCATACTGGGTATTCCAATTAAACCACGTCACGCCAGCTATTGGAGTATCTCCCATCGCAGTACGCATGGTTTTTTCATTGGATTTGCCCCATGGGGTATTTTCAAGTAATAGATGTATGTTCTCGCAGCGTAAGCTTTGCTGTGCATGTTCTACTAAGGTGTAACCTGCTTTGCTATCGTCTATGGATAACCTGAAAACCCAATTCTGTGCGTCAGGGTAACGCGTTATCGGACCACCAGCGGCCCATGGTATCAGCAATAACACGCCACTCTCATTGATAAATTTCCGATATTTAATGTAAGGTGGAGAGTGTAAACCACCCAATACTGCCAGTGCATCCGGATCGTTTAAATATTGTCGTATGTGTAAAAAGCTGCGATTACTGTTGCCACGATTATCTTTTTCTATTAATTGCAACTCATACCCTTGCACTTGATTATTGACCTCGGCAAAAGCAGTTTCTAAGCCCATTTTCATAGCAAGCGCTGAAGCGTGATGATTTGAATAATCCGAGTCATGATAGATTTTAAGTATTCGAGGAGCCTCTCTGGCCATGCTCGTAAAGCAAATAAATAAGCAACAGCACATCAACCAATTATAAAATCTCATAGTACACAAATTAAGGTTTTTAATGGCTTAAAAATAGCTCATATTCAGCAAACTTGTAGTAGCTACATACCAATAACCAAGGTATTACTCTAATTACTATCCAACCTATCACTATGCTAAACCAGCTTTTTTGGAAAAAATCTGTTAAGACATACTGTTGATATTATATTAACATGTAAATATTGTGTTTAATTTAGCTGATACTTAATGTTACGTCGTCTGTTTTTGTTATTGCTGTTAAATCATGGTTCTCCGTGGGCCGATGTGTGCCAACCCCAAGGGGATACTAATGTCACAGGAGACATTTTGACCTGCAAACGAATGATTCAAACCCTGCCACCAAAAAGCGACAGTGCGTTTAGGGCATCACTTGAGCTGGTTGAACTATATCGAAAAGCAGGAGATTTAAAGCTTGCCAACCAAGTGCTAGACACCCTACTTGAACAAGACTTAACTAATATTCAAAAATACAATGTCATACGGCAAAAAGGCATTAATGCTTACCGCCAGCGCAATTATATTCAAGCTCTTGAGTACTTTCATAATGCCCAGCTTATTGCTGGGCAGCTCGATGATCTTAGTCTCAGCGGCAAGTCAGCTAACGATCTTGCTAATGTTTATCAAGCACTGGGAGATTTAGATACCGCCCTGACACTATTCTTACAAAGCTACCAACTGGCTAAACAACTAAACGACACTGGCCGACAAGCTATTACATTGAATAATCTAGGAAATGTCTCACGAGATATTAATCAGCTAGATGATGCCATACTCTCCTTTCGTCAGGCCCATGTTTTACACCAACAAGCCGGTGACATTACAAAAGCAAACCATTCTTTGTTAAGTCTAGGAGAAGTCTTAATGAAGAAACGCCAGTTTGAGAAAGCACAAACTCTCATTCATGGCCTCATTGCGCCTCTCAACGAAAGTGGCTCTCACGCGCAAGTTTCCAGAGCGTACTTACTATTGGCAGAAATTGCTATTGCACAAAATGACACTGTTCAGGCCACCCAATGGTTAAACGCACAAAAACACACGCGCCAGTTAATTCAAAGCAGTAATACAGATCAACGCGCTTTGCTTATTGAGGCTAAACTGAAGCAGCTAGAAGGAGACCACAATAGCGCACAGGTTATTCTACAACAAGGCCTTAATGCCCACGACCAACAAAATAGTCAATTGACTGAACTGTTCTACATCGCGTTGATACAATCTCAGCAGCAGACACAACGTTACCAAGAAGCTGTCGACACATTACAAAATTACGTTAATATGCTCAAAAATAGTCGCTCTCAAAGTGAGAGCCTCTATCAGTTTCGACTGCAAAGGGCCAACGTACTTAACACAACTTCATCAGCATCAAACCACGATTTGATGATCACCTTGGTATGCCTCGCTTTCATTGCTGGTGTGTTGATAACGACAGTGTATTTCAAACGTCGAGTGACAAATTCATCATCATCGAGTACCGATACAGTTGTAGTCAACGCAAACTCGAAACATTTGGATGACGAGCAATGCCGTATATTAATGGTGGAAATTATGACGCTTGCTTTGAGTATTTGGGAGCAAAGTATTGGCCAATCAAGAATAGAATTGGCAGAACAAAGCAAAGTATGGAAAGTAAATATTGACGATGGTCGACTGAGAGTAAGGACCTTTGAGCGCTATCTAAGTATTAAAACACTACCCAAAAAGCCCCGTTGGCGAAACATTATTGCAACCGCAAATCACGTCATACAACATTGTGATACCGACCACCCACAACTAAAAGACTTGCAAAACAAAGTAAGTCAATTAGAAGAAATTGCCCTTATTAGCGGCTAATGATAAATAAAAGGGGCCGAAGCCCCGAGATGGAAGACGCACTCAGTCATCAGCGACTAACATCGCACATATAGCACGCAAGGGTCACGCCCATGCTTGCCTCATAAGTTTGGTGGTGTGAGTCCCCTTTAAATTCGTAGGGTCCCTCAAATCGTGTAAATACGGGCATATCTGTGGTGATTGTATGGCTAAAACCGCGCATGTTGTTAAGCAGCGATTGACACATTTTATTGCCCATTTCATAAGCTAGACGCCAGTCATCAAACTGACCACAATCAAGCATTGGTGTCGCAGAATTCCAACTTAACATTTTGCTATTCAACGCATTACATACATTGCTACCTTCACTATTCAAGTACTTGAAGGTGCCTGCTGATAAGTTCATTTTTCCTAGCAAAACGGTCTGCTTTTTAGGGCATATAGCGCTTTCGCTAAACGTTATTTCTTTAATTGTTTGCGCGTTGTGTGCATACACAAAATTGGCCGTTAACAGTGAACATAATAGGATCAATTGCTTCATGGCTTGTCTCCTTTTTTACAGCTCCATGGTGGACAAAGGAATATTCACGTAATATGCCTTCGTCAGGTTCAAAAAAATACTGCCTTAAAGAAAAAATCAATGCACATAAAGATACGGGGCAAATGGGTAAACTTGGGTAAAAACCTGTTCAAATATTTAATTAATAAACTTTTATTTTTCAATATCGATTGTGTTACTCCACTGTACACTCGCCAACGCTAGTTTGCCTAGATGATTTACCCATATTTCCCGTTTCTGACCCTGTAACTTCCTTTTTTGCACCTCAAAAGCATTTCATCATCAAAGCGCACATTTAATTACCGTGCCCATTAATGATGAAGGAATACGAAAATGAAACGTACAATTTTAAATGCCAAAGTACTGGCAAATTTAACCTGCACTATGCTGCTTAGCAGCGCTACATTTGCATATGCTGGCGCTGCTGAGTTCACAAACAGTGATCAAACACAACAGCTCTCCCAAGAATATGGACAGATGACGCCCACAGCAGTGAGCGAAACAACGTGGCGTGCAATCTCCAATTGGTCAACTGACTCAGTATCATTACTTGAGTTTATTGCTGACAATGACGAGGAGTTTGAGCTGGAGCGCTATGTTGATGTTTTAATTCGTGATTACCGAGACGGTGACGTTGTTGCTCAGTTTCAAGCACTCGACAAAACTGTTTTAGACCTTTGGTCACAGGCGATGGATGAAGCTTCTTATGAAGATAATTTCCTATTCACCCGATATGCAGCACAATACAAGCCCGCACTTTTCGATCAGTGGTTAAAAAACAACAGAGCGCTCACACTGGCAGAATATCTTCAACAACAATCACCGCAACTTTACGAAACTTGGTACAACGAACATGCAGCACCAAAACGCAAAGGCTTGTCGGTGTTGGAATATGATAAAACCTTGCCTAGTGAAGTGTATGCTGAGCTAAAGGACTTGCTCAACAAACTGCCACTTGGGGGAGAACGCTCGCAATGTGCTTGCCAGATGATAACTCCACTTACCAGTTCAGGACATGTTGTTACCAATTATCCTTCTAGCCCAAGCAATTGGAGCGACTATTCCAGTGATGACAGCGGTCTTTCAAAACATAAGCTGGACTTTAAAACCACCGCATATGGTGCTTTTCATTCGGGGGATGGTGAAAGATGGTCAAAGCACAAAGTCTATGGCTACGACTCTAGTATCAATCATAATTCCAGCGAGTTTTATGTAAAAATGCTCTGTGCCGACACCAATGGTTACGATTGTAATCAAAGTAACACTTGTTCAGGTAATTTAGAGGTGCGTGGCACCTACGCTGCCCGTTTTCATGTTACAGGACAAGCAAAGAAAATTTGGTCAAAGGCCACCAATTCTCACTCTGCAGATGGTGCTAAATTTGCGGTAGACTTGCCAGGCGCCGCTCCTGAAATCGTGTTGTTTAACAAAGCCGGTGGAGCAGCTATGAGCTATAACACCGGCTGGGATATAAATTCAGTGCTTGGTGCACTTAAAGCAGCACTTGGCATCACCGCTGCGATTGTCAGTGACAATCCAGGTAGTTTGCTTGATGGGCAACTTGCCAGTGACCTTATTACTAACATCGCAGGCATGATCACTCGCTCAGGTAATGAAGCGACTGTGAATAGCACCATGCGGGCGCGTTTTGATTCTTCAGATGTGAGCCCTTTTATGTTGCAACCCAACGAGGTATATCACTTCACGCTTGACTCTAATGCCAGAGTCAAAGCCAGAGGTTACGGCGGTTACTCTGATAGTCATTTTGAATACGGCAGCTCGGGTGCAATCATGTATGCGGCAAATCAGTTTACATGCGCCAGTGGTGTCACGCCTCCTCTACCAACTGGCCTTTGGTTCTATGCAGATCAATCTGGTCCAGACAGCATTGCGTCACTTCGCAGCGATGTAGAAACTTGGTTATCAATGCAACTCAACAAACCAGTTAGCGCTGGCCAGTCACAGGGGATCGTGCATTAAGCTCGAATATATTGATGGCGTACTTAAGTTGCGCCATCGCGCCTTTTTCAAGATAAAAGGAATAATTATGAAACAGTTAACTTTGACGGCATTGGCCCACATAGCCCTATTGGGTTCAATCGTAACGCCAGTGCAAGCGCAGAACCTTGATTCAACCACACTACCTATTTTGTTTTTTGCACAAGGGGACAGTTACCGAGCGCTTTCTCCTTGGTATTCATTACGTTACCAAGCACAGCTTGTCGAGCTACAAACCTGCTCAGAAGCGGCCTGCATACAAAGCATCAAGTTCAATGGCTTAGAGGCCACCAATTCATTTGATGAGCGAAACTACCATGCCAGCTTCGCGGGTCAGGCAGGTGGTATGAAAAAGCAGGATACTTACTCCCAGCTTAACCTTGGCCAGTATGAACAAGGTACCTTGTATGCCAGTGGTAACCAAAGACGCATCACCTTTACATTGCAAGTTTCAGAGCAACCATCATCCTTGCAGTTTGAATTCAGTGATGATTACAGTACCAGCATAAGTGATGATAACGCTTCTTTGAATCGAATTTCAAAGGCTTGTAAGTCAACTTGTTCAACAACTTGGCAAGCATTCAACATCGATAAGGATGGCCGTTATACCAGCGCCAAATTCTTACCAACTCAAGCGGGAGGGTGGACCGTTCACGGCAGCAATGATGCTGTAAAATTGGAACTAACTACCTTGATTGGTCAATATCAGCCACCTAACAAGCGCCATCACCAAGAGGATTTATCGCAATCGAGTCTTAGTCTAAACCAAGACAGTGTCATCATGATGCAACAAGGGGAACTCCATAATCAGTACACTTTTTACGATACGCAAGTACATGGAATGGGTGATAATCACTGGCTGATGAGCCAAGATGAGTCTTTAATGCTGACCGACCATAGCGCGAATGTGCAAAGTGCAATGCGAATCGAAAATTTAGGTCTACAACAGATCATTAGTAGCGATATCAAAAGCGAGAGCGTGTTTGTGTTAGGCGTGCCATATGAATACGCAAAGCCCCGCCCTTCGTCACGAACTATTATCAGCCAATACCCGGAAACAAGTACAAGCCCGATGGTCGCAACACAACTGCTTGAATTAGACCACGCGCTTAATTTGCTTTTCGCGACAACGATTTATCTGCCTGAGTCTGAATTGCCTTATGCTACCGTTGAGCTTCACGAATGGGGCGTTTTAGTTGGCACAGGTGAAGCTGCTGCTAAATCAACAAGCCATAGCTATGTGGCCAATCAGTCGTCCAGTGCAATGGCTGGATGTCCCATGATCGCCAGTGGCTATGGCTATGGCTTACTATGTTGGAAAGCGCTTAATAACCCAACGCTTACGTACACACCAGCAAATAGCGCCATGATCCCCGTCACAGTGGTTGATAACACCACTCCTACCTTAATGAATCAATTGGAAGATAATCAACATGGCATTATCTTTAAAGATGGTAGCAACCCGGTTGACCCTGGAGGCTCTTGGACACACCCAGATAACATTGCCACCAGTAAAGAAGATTTAGCACTAGCAATAGCCATGTATCATTACCGCTGGGGTTCTCCTGTTGCAGCAAACATTGTGTATCCTGTAGGTAGTCCTTCACAACCTGTCATGTTTAGAGAAGTAGAGTATCAGGCCGCCAACAGTAGCAATTTACCACATAACGTCTGTAATCATTTTGCTGCAAGCTCGGGATATCCTGAATATCAGGCTGCTGATGCATGCATGACGCAAACTGGCTTTGGGCTGTTTTCACTCATGAGCCTGACCTTTGATCGCTGGCAAGGTGGTAATTATTACCCCAACCTAAATGTCGGCGGACAAGACAATAGCTGGTTTCCGTGGTTTACCAACTTTGTGGGTGACCCACCCGTCACTGACCCTTTTCAAGCGCAAGCAAGCAAAGAGATGGCCGCCCGCATTAAACACTACAATGCGAATTATGGCCGCTTAATACAAGACACCTATCTAAATGGTCAACTATTCAGCCAAGGCACGGTAGCTGGATACTATCAAACTCACCTATAACACGTGCTACCTGCCAAACATTAATGGCGTGATAGGTACTATCACGCCATCGCATCTTTATTGTGCTTGTAGCTTTTGTAACTGAGTTTGCACGGATTGCCATGTGTGATCATCATTGATGATCCGCCCGTGACCAAGCCCCTGTGTGCTTATCAGCTCTACGTGAGGATATTGCTTCACAACAGCCTGTGAGTTGTCATGCAGTGCAAACTTGTCTTGCACATCATGGATGATTAGCACTTTGTCATGCTTGGCAAGATGTAACTCAGGTAATAAATTATCAAAGCGCATTTGGTGCTGCTGTTCTACCGAGTGGATCACACTTTTGAATAAAGTCTTAGAGATGCCCGTTGATAAAATGCGCTGTTCAAAGCCATTGTAAAAGTCAAATGGCGGCGCTATCAAAACATGTAGCAACGGATTGATAGTGTTCAACGCCGCAACACATCCCATAGAGTGGCTAATCGCTGCGTGAATACCTTCGTTCAGATGTTTTTGCACAGCATCAATAGCACGAATGAAAAGCGGAAGATTAGCCTCTTTCCCCGCGCTCATACCATGGGCATAGTGGTCAAATGCAACCGCTTTAAAGCCCAAAGATGCAACCTTTTCCATCAAAGGGTAAAACTGGCTGGCACTACCCGACCAGCCATGCGTAAATAGTACAACGGGGCCATGACCAAGTTCGTATACGTGTAGTGCTTCAAATTGGGTGTTAATCGTATAGCTCGACATCTCCAGCGGCTTACTCGCTTTTGATTGA
This sequence comes from Pseudoalteromonas sp. MMG022, assembly GCF_021654245.1. Lineage (NCBI taxonomy): Bacteria > Pseudomonadati > Pseudomonadota > Gammaproteobacteria > Alteromonadales > Pseudoalteromonadaceae > Pseudoalteromonas > Pseudoalteromonas sp. MMG022. Next base: position 67,672 of record NZ_JAKFZQ010000015.1, read on the forward strand.
TGGCGAACCGGCGTCAACAACAGCCGACGCGCAAATTTTTTGCCAACCGCAGGGGCTATTCGAGCGACGGTACTAGATAGAGCCTTGACACCATAATAACTGAATGGTTTAGCACCAGACTTGTCCGAGAAATATATTTTACTGCTCATAATGTGCTCCTTGGTGGCGTTTCACCAAATTTTGTAATGCAAGGTTAAACCGAGAATGGTTATCGTCTTCAAGGCCAACCCACGTCATATGCTGTGACCCCAAATATAAAGAATACAACTCATAGGTGAACTGTTTAGCGTCTGTTTGTGGGGCAAGTGATTGCTCCGTAATTGCGTCGTCAACGAATTTATTTAAATAGTTAAGCCAGTGCTGCAGTTGTGATTTCACCGAGTCGCGTACAGCCCCTGGCTGATCATCAAACTCTACTGCTGCTGAGATAAAAATACATGTACACGCTTGCTCTTGGTACCAACTTTGCCAAAGTTCGCAGGTTTTTAGCAGCTTGGCGAGGGCGGAAAGGTTTGTATCCACCGGCTTGATAACCGTGTCGACAAAAATCTCCTTTGCATGTTCCAATACAGCCAATTGTAAATTCTCTTTCGAATTAAAATGAGCAAATAGCCCCGATTTAGACATACCCGTTGCGGCTGCCAAACCACCGATCGTCAAATCATTTAAACTGGTTGCCGTCGCAATATTAAGCGCAGTGGCTAACACTTGTTGTTTTGTTTGCTTACCTTTACCCATAACACATCAAAAATAGAACGAACGTTCGTTTTTATAATACTCGTATAACTTTGCCGTTGCAACTCGCTTGTTATGTTATGCTCAGGATAGATTCATACTTTTCACGGCATGATGCTCAACCGTCAACGGCCCCATTTTCATGCCAGATATGCTGACGGCAATACGATTGATACAAATAGAGTTATCACCCATAAACTACAATTTACGTTGCGACCTTTTATGAAAATCATACCTTTTGTTTTGCTACTTATTCCGTTTATTGTGCGGGCCAACGCTGAATCATCAACGCTTGAAATCCACCCTATAAAAGAAAATGTCTATCAACATGTCTCTTATTTGGATGTGAAGCCATGGGGGCTGGTTGCCGCCAACGGCTTGGTTGTTATTGAGCAGCAACATGCCTATATCGTAGATACACCATGGACTGTTGCTGATACTCGGCAATTGGTAAGCTGGATCAAGTCACAGGGCCTTGTGCCAAAAGCCGCATTAGTCAGTCACTTTCACCAAGATGCCAGCAATGGCATCGCATATTTAAATGAAGTGGGTATCGAAACTTATGCAAGCTCCCTCACCAATACCCTTTTAGCCAAGCAAAACCGTCCACAATCTAGCAAAAGCTTTACTGGTCATACGCTCACCTTGGCCAACAATAGCATTGAAATATTCAGCCCTGGTGCGGGGCACACCAAAGATAATGTCGTAATTTGGTTGCAACGGCATAACCTGCTATTTGGTGGTTGCTTTGTTAAAAGCCTCGAAAGTAAAGGTTTAGGTAATATTGCTGATGCATCTGTTGAAAAATGGCCTAAATCACTAAACAACGTATTGAAGAAATATCCAAAGATAGAACAGGTGGTACCGGGGCATGGCAAGATTGGTGATGTGAAGTTACTGTCTCACACTGTAAAACTAGCCCGTACACACATGATTGAAAAGACGAAAAAGCCGAACGGTCAATAACGATAAAGCGGTTGCTTTTAAACAACCGCTACACCATTGAAACTTAGATTAATGGCCAGTTTCATACCATGCGCTGGCTGTATTAGCCTGCTCCCAGGTACCATCTTTATATAAAATCAGCGCTGATGCTTTATTTTGTGTGTACGCTCTGATTGTTGCATTACAGCTAGTACCGCCGCTACAAGTGGCTCTCCCTTCCCAACGCACTTCCTGAATAGGCTTAGAAATATTGATTAAATAAAACTTACCTGATGTTGAGTTGCCAAATGAGTAGTCAAATGCGCCACAGTTTTTAGTGCCATTCCCAAATGAATTACCGCCAGATTTTGGGTATACATCACACACTAATGTGGTCGCTAACGCTGAACCTGCAAATAAAGAACCCGCTACCAGAGTGAAAGCTTTTAATGTTGTTTTCATTTTATTTCCTTGTATTAAAACTTAGTTATTCTTAATGCAACCTTGTTGCAACATAACGAATAGACAAATAATGAAAATAATTCAAGTTATGGAGATAATTTTTTTCATATCCGTAAATCAAGCGGAATAAACTAATACATTTGGATATTCCAGATGATATCACTGCACCAGTTCCTTTTTGAGTGAATATAGGATCTCGTTATCGCTGATAAACTGGGGGTTTTGCGGGTATTTTCGCAATAGTTTATCAGACACTACTATGGCTTTATTAAGCGCAATAATCGCCTTTTCTTTGCCTTCGTCTTGATATAAAAGAGCTATGAAATAGTATGAAATATAAAGATCTCGTTGCCACTGGCTATTGCTGGGGTCATGCTCGGCCAGTGTTTGAGCTATCTTCAACCCTGCGCGATAACTTTGCGCCGCGCTCAGCAAATCACCCTGTTGCTGTTGGATGTTACCCAAGCTGTTGAATGACAACGATAAGTCTCGTTGCCACTGGCTGTTGCTGGGGTCACGCTCGGCCAGTGTTTGCCGGATTGACATTGCTGAACGATAACTTTTCTCAGCACTAGCTAAATCGTCTTGTTGCTGTTGAATATCACCCAGTTTATTGAATGATACTGATAAATCTCGTTGCCATCGGCTATTGCTGGGGTCGCGCTCGGCCAGTGTTTGAGCTACCTCCAACCCTGCGCGATAATTTTGCGCCGCGCTCGCCAAATCATCTTGTTGCTGTTGAATATCACCCAGTTTATTGAATGATACAGATAAATCTCGTTGCCACTGGCTATTGCTCGGGTCACGCTCGGCCAGTGTTTGAGCTATTTTCAACCCTGCGCGATAGCTTTGCGCCGCGCTCGCCAAATCGCCCTGCTGCCGTTGGATATTACCCAGCTTCTCGAATGACACTGATAAATCTCGTTGCCACTGACTATTATTGGGATCATGCTCGATTAACGTTTTGCTGATAGACATTGCTGAACGATAACTTTGCTCCGCACTAATCAAGTCGCCCTGTTGTCGCTGGATATTACCTAGATTATTAAATGATACTGATAAATCTCGTTGCCACTGGCTATTGCTGGGGTCGCGATCGGTCAGTGTTTGAGCTGTCTTCAACCTTGCACGATAACTTTGCGCCGCGCTCGCCAAATCGCCCTGTTGCCGTTGGATACTCCCCAGCCTCTCGAATAACACGGATAAATCTCGTTGCCACTGGCTATTGCTGGGGTCACGTTCGGCCAGTGTTTGAGCTACCTCCAACCCTGCGCGATAATTTTGCGCCGCGCTCGCCAAATCATCTTGTTGCTGTTGAATATCACCCAGTTTATTGAATGATACAGATAAATCTCGTTGCCACTGGCTATTGCTCGGGTCACGCTCGGCCAGTGTTTGAGCTATTTTCAACCCTGCGCGATAGCTTTGCGCCGCGCTCGCCAAATCGCCCTGCTGCCGTTGGATATTACCCAGCTTCTCGAATGACACTGATAAATCTCGTTGCCACTGACTATTATTGGGATCATGCTCGATTAACGTTTTGCTGATAGACATTGCTGAACGATAACTTTGCTCCGCACTAATCAAGTCGCCCTGTTGTCGCTGGATATTACCTAGATTATTAAATGATACTGATAAATCTCGTTGCCACTGGCTATTGCTGGGGTCGCGATCGGTCAGTGTTTGAGCTGTCTTCAACCTTGCACGATAACTTTGCGCCGCGCTCGCCAAATCGCCCTGTTGCCGTTGGATACTCCCCAGCCTCTCGAATAACACGGATAAATCTCGTTGCCACTGGCTATTGCTGGGGTCACGTTCGGCCAGTGTTTGAGCTACCTCCAACCCTGCGCGATAATTTTGCGCCGCGCTCGCCAAATCATCTTGTTGCTGTTGAATATCACCCAGTTTATTGAATGATACAGATAAATCTCGTTGCCACTGGCTATTGCTCGGGTCACGCTCGGCCAGTGTTTGAGCTATCTCCAACCCTGCGCGATAATTTTGCGCCGCGCTCGCCAAATCGCCCTGTTGCCGTTGGATACTCCCCAGCCTCTCGAATGACACGGATAAATCTCGCTGCCACTGGTTATTGCTCGGGTCTCGCTCGGTCAGTGTTTGAGCTATTTTCAACGCTGCGCGATAATTTTGCGCCGCGCTCGCCAAATCGCCTAGGTCCTGTTGGATACTCGCCAAGTAATCGAATGACACCGATAAGTCTCGCTGCCACTGACCATTGCTGGGGTCACGTTCGGCCAGTGTTTGAGCTATTTTTAACCCTGCGCGATAGCTTTGCGCCGCGCTAACCAAGTCGCCCTGTTGTTGCTGGATATTACCCAGCTTCTCGAACGACACTGATAAATCTCGTTGCCACTCACTATTGCTGGAGTCGCTCTCTTGCAGTGTCTGCGCCAATTTAAAGCTTGCTTTGTAGCTATGCTCGGCACTTTGCAGGTCACCTTTTAGGGTTTGAATATCTCCCAGTTCGGTTAGCAGCGTTAACTTTAGTCTTAACTGTGATTCAGGTATTAAAGCCAGCGTTTCATTTGCGAGTGCGAGTGCTTGACTCATAAAACCATTACGTTTTAATAACCTGATTAAGTAAATTCTATCCCCATACGTTGCCTCACCAAGGTTATAGAGCTTTTGATAGGCATTGAGTGAGGTATCAACAGATACGCCATATGATAGCTTTGCCAAGCGACGCAGCTTGTTGGCACTGTCTGCTATATCTTGTTCAACCTCCTTTGCTAATAAATCAAAGCCCGCTTGCGCATCCCCTTGAGCAATTAAATCAAGCGCTTGCTTCTCAAGCTCGGTGCCTTCTTCAACAGTTTCTTTAACTGCTTGCGCCGTTCTTGACTTATCTTCCTCGGACCAACTACCTTCACTGAGCTTTTCCAGCTTAGCGAGTACATCCGCTGTTCTTTTTGCTTGATACGCTTTTAACTGCGTCTGTTGAGTTTCACTGAGTTGGCCTTTGTGCGCGAGCTGCTCCAAAAATGTCAACTCAGCTGGAGATATTTGTGTGCACTCAAGACCAAAAGAAACCACCGCTTGTAAATCACAAACAATGGTTTTTCCTTTTTTCTTGATATCATCGTAATAGCCGAGCAATGCTGCAACTGCAGCAACAAACGCAACAGTTTTGGCCCAAAAGCCAACTGTATGCTGACCTGACTGCGATGTTTGTTCTGGCTGTGTGGGCGATTGTTCACTCATAAAACGTCCTTTGCGATAAGTGAATATTGATTAATGGAGATAGCTCACGTTTAAGTGTTTTTATCCTAACTTATTTTTAACAAAAAAAGGGCGATTAATTTAAGGCCATACACTTTGCAAAAAAAAGCAGCCGTTGTTGGCTGCTTTTAAATCGGTATGGTGCACACACCATACAAAGGTACTTGTTACATTTACGCGTTAATCCGGAGAGCCTCCGCCCATTTGACTTTGGATATAATTGGGCAGACCAACCAGTTTGATAAGACCTAAATGTTGCTCAAGCCAGTAAATATGGTCCATTTCGGTATCATCTAACAGCTTTTCAAGTATCTCACGGGTGACATAGTCTTTTTCTTTTTCACACTCCGCGATGATACTTTTTAAACTTGCCGCAACCGTCATTTCAGCTGCTAAGTCGTTTTCTAGCATTTGCTGCACGTTGTCACCAACATGAATTGGCTGCCTGCTTGCGGTATCTGGTGTGCCTTCTAAAAACAAAATACGCTCTATAATGTGTTTTGCATGATCGAGCTCTTCGTCATATTCATGCGCCAATTTATGGCCCAACTTACCTATGCCCCAATCTTCATACATTTTTGAATGCGCTAAGTACTGGTCCATTGAAGTCAGTTCAAGGGTCAGCTGCTTGTTGAGCAAGTCGATAATCTTTTTACTACCTTGCATACTCTACTCCTCAATCTGTGATTGCAGATAATTTTCAATGCCAGTGTGTTTGATCAGGTATTGCTGCGCTTCTATCCAGTCTACGTATTCTTCTTCATACTCAAGAATATCTTCTAGTAGCTCTCGGCTCACATAATCATGTTCTTGCTCACACAAAGCAATGGCTGACTTCAGCTCAGGAATTTGCTCCATCTCAAACGCAAGGTCACAGCTAAGCATTTCTTCTGTTTGCTCACCAATACGCAGCTTTTCAAGATGTTGTAAATTGGGTAGTCCTTCTAAAAACAAAATACGCTCAATCAAGTCGTCGGCTTGTTTCATGTCTTTGATAGACTTTTTGTAGGCTTTTTCGTTTAGCTCCTCTAAGCCCCAGTTTTTATACATGCGGGCATGCAAAAAATATTGGTTTATTGAGGTGAGCTCTAACGTCAGTATTCGGTTTAATACGTTTAAAACTTGCTTGTTACCCTGCATGGGGCCCCCTAAAAATACAAACACACGCTCCATAACCCTAGTTCAAAATAAGCACAACGCAAGACTGATTAGCACTAAGCAGACATTTAATATATTCTTTTAAAATAAATGACTTATAACATTATTGAGAGTGATTCACATTGCTAATCGTAGTTGTAATTGCAATGCTTTTTTCGTAGATTTAAAACTAGTTTAGAGCGGCTCAATGCAACTATACCTACCCGCCCAAACTCATTGCTCGCCCAACTCACAAATGTTTTTTAACCTGAATATTTAGGCGTTTAGCCAAACGCACTAAGTTGGCCCTATCTACCTGTAAAGCTCTGGCCGTCGCTGACCAGTTTAGATTGTTCACTTCAAGTGCTTGAATGATCCGCTTACTCTGGAACTCATCTACCGCCTGTTTTAAAGGCTCAATATCAATACTTACTGGCTCTTCAATGACGTGCGCTCCACCCATCATATCTCGAGCTTGTAATTCACAGTGCGAAGGTTCAATACTGATGATCTGTGTGGGCCACTGTGCCTGCTTGGCTTTGAGCGCGCTGCGGCTTATAACATGTTCAAGCTCTCGTATATTGCCCGGCCAGTCGTAGTTCATTAACAGCTTTGACAACTGGTTGTGCATGGTAAGTTGCTTGATTCCAAGCTTTTTTCTTACTTGTTCGATAAAAAAGCCCGCCAGCAGCGGAATATCTTCACGTCTGGCTCTAAGTGGCGGAACACTAATGGGATAAACACTTAAACGGTGGTATAAGTCGGCGCGGAATCGGCCCTGAGCAACTTCCTGTTTAAGGTCACGATTGGTGGCTGCGATCACGCGTACATTAACTTGCTGTGTTTGATCCGCCCCTACCGGTTGAATTTCGCCGCTTTGTAGCACTCTCAATAACTTACTCTGAATACTAAGCGGTAACTCACCAATCTCATCAAGAAAAATAGTGCCACCGTCAGCCAGTAGAAACTTACCTTCTCGGTGTTTATCAGCACCAGTAAACGCGCCTTTACGATGACCAAAAAATTCACTTTCAGCCAGACTTTCTGGCAACGAAGCACAATTAACCTGCACAAAAGCCTGCTCCGCTCGTTGTGAAGACTTGTGAATATTACGTGCCACCAACTCTTTACCTGTGCCCGTTTCGCCTAAAATCAAAACGGTAAAGTCTGAGCTGGCTACAAGCTGCACGTCATTTTTAAGTCCTTGCATTGGCGCGCTTTGCCCCACCATATCGTGGGCAGCCTGATTTAAAGCACTCATCAACGCATTGCCATGTTGCGCTTTCCTAAGCAGTTGCTCATTGTATAGCGCACATTTGAGCTGCTCATTCACGATGTCGTTAATATGCTGCAAAAAAGAGTCACTAAATCTGGTAAAGCGGCCAATTGTTAAACTGTCAAAGGTTAACACGCCTAATAGCTGTTGTTCGTCAAACAACGCCATACCCATGCAAGAATGTACTGGCATATCACCATCGGTTGCCAACAGTAAACCATCATAGGGATCTGGCAAATCACTGTGTTCATCAAACCTTATCGGACCTCGCGCTTTACTGATGGCCGCAAGCCGTGGATGAGCATTCAGTTCAAAACGACGGCCAAAGGTATCCCGTGTTAACCCTTCCAGTGCAACAGGGGTCAAAGTCCCGTTTTGATTGAGCAGTAAAGCGACCGCATCGGCATTGATACATGCTTTAACCGCTTGGATCAGTGCATTATAAAACCCTGTCACTGAATGGGACGTATCCGAGGACTGTGCACGGGTCAAAGCCACGCTTAGCGTGAGTAATTGAGAAAGAGACTGCGCGTTCATGTCAAAATGACCCACTTAGTTTATTTAGATACAAATAAATATATGTCAATTTGACTCACACCTCAATCACAAAAACGACAACCAATTGAATTATAAGAAATTATATTTTGGCACAGAGTCTGCTATAGCAAAGCACTGTTTATCTCTAGAAGTGATTGCTCATGCTAGATGCCACCATTTTACTCAAAGCCGCTAATGTCACTCTGGTATTACTGGCGCTGTGCTTTAGCGCCAGCGTACTGGCCAGTTACCCTTTGGCTTCATATTTCGCGTTACCAACACAGGTTGCGCTGCATATTTCGAGTATTGTTATCGCTGCCCTGTTTAAACTCAGCTATGTAGTGCGCTGTGTTTGTCAGTATCAATTAGGCATGGAGGTGAAGTAATGCGCCCCATCAATTTGCTTGAGCCAATAGCCGAATATAAGTGGTATCAAATTCAATATTGGCCTTTCTTTATGCTGGCATTCAGGCCTATGTTTTTATGCGCCGCTATTTGGGCAATCTTAAGCGTTGCACTTTGGGCTGGCGTCTTAGCAGGAGAGCTAAGCTGGCGCGCCCAAGTTCCCGCCACACTTTGGCATGCACATGAAATGATCTTTGCTTTTTCAGGGGCCGTCGCGAGCGGTTTTCTGCTCACGGCGGCGCAAAACTGGACCAACGTGCCAAGTGTGAGTGGTTTCAAACTTGGCCTATTGGTCGCAATTTGGTGCCTTACCCGCTATGTGTTCTTTGTACATCCTAATCTTGTGTGGTTGGTGTTAATTGGCCAGCTGACTTTTTGGCTAACCGCGATTGCTTTTTTAAGCACCATGTTGCTACGCGCTAAATCTAAGAACAACTATATATTTATTGTCATTCTATCCGTCCTTTGCATTTTTAATGCACTGTTTTTACTGATAATTGAACGAGGTGATTTTGTGTTAGCACGCTCGTTCACACAAGTGGCAGTTTTGATGTTTATGCTGCTGATTGGCATCATTGGGGGTCGCGTGATCCCATTTTTTACCGCCCGAGGGCTAGCGCTGGATACACAAATACGCACGCCTAAACTTGACCGAATACTGCTTTGGGTAAGCATCTTTGGTGTCACCGGGTTTGTACTCAGTGAAGTATTTAGGCTGCCGCTTAATCCCGGTTACTTACTGGCACTTGCAGCCTTGTTGCATCTAACTCGCAGTGTACTGTGGTTTAACCGTAAGGTTCTGGCCGTTTCACTGCTTTGGTCATTACACCTTGGTTATGCCTTTGGTGCCGTAGGCCTATTGTTGCTAGCAAGTCACTTTTTTAGCCCCGTTATCGCCTTTGCCGATGCATTACATTTGATCACCCTCGGTGGTATTGGCCTACTCATTATCGCCATGATGGCCCGCGTATCGTTGGGTCACACCGGTAGACCCTTACAGGTCAATGCCACGGTTAACGCGGCCTTTTTAATGATTGCATTGGCGGCGATATGTCGAGCGTTTTTACCCTATCTCATCAACCCACATCATGCTTGGTTATACAGCGCCGCGCTTTGGTGTGTTGGTTTTGCTTTATTTGTTCGTTACTACTTTACCGTGCTCACGCAAAAGCGTGTAGACGGTCGTCGTGGTTAATTTTTTATTTGGAGTTTATATGTTATCTGAGCGTACGATTTCTTTGGTCAAAAGCACCATTCCTTTGTTAAGTGGTGCAGGCACTGCCGTGACCGCACATTTTTATCAGCGTATGTTTACGCACAACCCAGAATTTAAAAACATTTTCAATATGACCAATCAGCACACTGGTAAGCAGCAGTTTGCTTTGTTTAACGCCATCGCCGCCTATGCAACCCATATTGATAACCCACAGGTTTTAGAGCAGGCCATCGGGCGTATCAATCACAAACATGTGAGTTTAAATATCCAAGCTAAGCATTATGACATAGTAGGGCATCACCTGATCGAAACCCTAAAAGAGCTGGCACCTGAGCAATTTACCCCAGACATCGAGCAAGCATGGCGTGAAGCCTATGGCTTTTTAGCGGATTTGTTTATCACCCAAGAAGAAGGCCTATATCGCACCGTTGAACAGCAACCAGGGGGTTGGCGAGATGGCCGAGAGTTTGTGATTGCTGAGCTTGTACAAGAGTCAGAAAATGTAATGAGCTTTTATCTAAAACCTTGCGATGGCCGCGCTATCACCCGTTATCAGGCAGGCCAGTTTATCGCCATCAGTGTTAACCCAGCAGCAAGCGAAAACACACAAATTCGCCAATATTCACTGTCGCAAGCGCCCAAACACGATCATTATCGTATCAGTGTAAAACGTGAAGGGTTGGTCTCAACTCACCTCCACCAGTTGCACGTTGGCGATACCGTTACCCTCTACCCACCCGCTGGGGATTTTGTGCTAAAAGCAACCGCTAATGACAAAGTATTTATTAGCGCAGGCGTAGGCATCACTCCCATGATGGCGATGTTAGAACAGGCTTTAGCCATTGAAAGCTGTGCCCAACTCGCATTTATTCATGCCTGTGTGGATGAGTCTCAACACAGCTTTAAACACCCTATTGAGCAACTAGCGGCGCAACATTCAAACCTTTGCAAAGAAGTTTGGTATGAGCACAGCGATAGCGGTGATAAAACCGGTCGAATCGAGTTACAGCGTAGCGCTTTGCCACTACCGTTGGCAGAAGGTGAGTTTTATCTATGTGGTCCCACCGCGTTTATGGCCGCGATAAAGCAGCAGCTATTGGCGCTGGGCGTCGCGCCAGAGCGGATTTTGTATGAAGTGTTTGGGCCCCATGAGGCATTGTGAGCATTCTTTAGCTTGAACAACACCATTAAAACGGGTGACTTGTGTAGTCACTCGTTTTAATAAAACAGCGAACCCAAGCAATTATTATTCTAACAATATATTTTTATTGTTCCGTGCACGCACCACAAATTCCTTAATATCATCATTATCTGAGTGTTGGAACCTATCAATGAGCACATTATATGTTGCAATCGCGTCCGCAGTTTCATCCAGCTCGGATTGAGTTATTGCTTTATATAACATAGCCTTAGCAACACGAGCTAACACCTCTTCATTGCGAGAATGTCCAAAGTGAGCGATCAATTTGGTATAACTATCTATCTCAGATAGTGGTTTTCCAAGCTTGCCCAACGTAATCCCTTTATTTATCATCGCTTTCACAACTTGCGATTTTACCTCATCAATAGATGAGTTTAGGAAAAGTGCAATAAGCTTATCATACGTGTTTATCTCAATTTCTGGCCTATCCAGATTACCGTGAGTAACCGCCTTATTTAACAAGGCTTTGGCAACACGTACTTGCACTTCTTCATCAGCTGAATTCTGATAATGTTCAATTATCTTATCGTAAACAGCGATTTCGTCTTCAAGTTTTCCGCGCTTACCAAACACAAGTCCTTTGTTTATCATTGCTTTTGCAACCTGTAGCTGTACTTCTTCAATACCACAACCAAGATACAACTCAATCAGCTCATCATATGTATCGACTTCGAGATCTAAATCGTTAAGTTTCCCATATGTAACACCTTTGTTTAACATGGCTCTGGCAACCCTTAATTGAACTTCGGGGTTATTCATTTCCTTAAACTTCGTCACTAAGTCACCGAAAGCTTTTAGCGCCTTTTTGTATTCAGCTCTATCAACATACACCATGCCAATATTGAACATAGATTTGGCAACGAGTACATGGATGCTTTCGGATATAGACTCCATAAAATGCGAAATCAACATGTTATAACTCGCAAGCGCTTCCTCGACGTTACCTTGCAGTCGTAGTGCTATGCCTTTATTAAGCATTGCCTTGGCAACTATTACTTTTATTTGTTCTTGGTCCGAATCTTTAAAGCGCTCAATCAGCTCATTGTACGCATCGATCTCTTGGCTATCGATTACATTACCTTCTGCAAGCTTTGAAAATAATAAAGCCTTGTAAAATTGAGCCTTAGCTAAGACAACATCATCTATACCTTGCTCTTGAGCTTTGTTGAACAGCTGCTCTAGTAGGTCTAATGCGCCACTATAATCTTTTTGTTCGTAGCAAGTTGTAGCAACTTCATAAAGCTCATTAACTGAGGCATGTGCCAAGTCAGTTTTTCTAATACTATTTTTTGGAGTAACCTGCGATTCCAGCTTTGGCTCCGTTTTTTCGCCATTTGCTTGAGCGCCTTGCATGGTTTCTTCACTAAAAGATTCTTTCGCACTTTGTGCCGCTTCTTCAAACTCTCTTTGCTTTTTGCGTACTATTCCATGGGCATCTTCAATATACTTCTTCAATTCTTCAACGGATGAGTGAGCTTCTGTTAGCTTTTGATCTAGCTCTGTTTTAGCATTTCCAATGAGCTCATCTTTATTCTCATCAAGAAACTTCCTCATCTGTTCATGTGCAATTCTTGTCGCTTCACCCTTACTTTGTCTGTAGATCAAATAGCCACCCAATGCGGCGACAACAGTGATCACCGTGATCACGATACTCAAGATGGTTAGCCACAGGTCGGTCGTACCTATCAAGTCAGACATTCTTTTTTCAACACCATTAATACGAATATCATGGTTGATTTCTTTTCCGACTAATTGGGTGTTTAGTTTAGTTAGCTGGGTATTGAGTGATTTTTCTGTGGCTTGTAGTGCCTTGATGTCATCGCCATGCGTTTGCAGATTAAGTTTCTCGGTTAAGCCTGCTAGCTGAGAGCTCAAAGCCTGTTGCGTTGCTTGTAACGCTTTAACATCACGCCCTTGTATTTGTTGTTGTTTAAGTCGCTCATCTAAGCGGGCAAGTTGTATGTTTATGGCAATAAGCTGCCCTCTGATCGAACTAATTTCTTGTTCAGTAGGCGCGTTGGCAAAACTGCTTTTTGGTAACGACAACAACAATAAACAGGCAAACAAAAAGCAAATACGCATTAATGATCCTTATCTAATCAGCTTTATTGAGAAAACAGGTGACAAACTCGGTAAATTTAACGCGTCATTATCTTGTATGTAAAGGGCCTTGACAACTGTCATATTTAGCAGGCTTTAATACTGCTGTTATGACTTGCCAGCATTGATACGTTCTAGTGATAGTCGCTGGCCACTTTGGGCCGAATTGACAAGAGGCTGATAAGCAAAAGCATCAGCCTAGAGAAAGAATTTGTTGTTAAAAGCTAAAGAGCACCAGATAGCCAGTGCATCACGTTTAATAAGAATTGCTCATTTTGTTCGGCATCCACTGAGGTAAAACCGATTTTTTGCCCCGTTGGTAAATACACCTGCGAGGTAAACATGGCGGCTTCGGCAAATACCGCAACACGGCCTTGGCCGATTTCAAGCACCGCCCCTTGAGACCAGCCGCCTATCGCCTGTTTTTTGGTATCTTGGTTGATGGCGAAAGGTTTATCAGGCACTAATGCCGTGGCTCCAGTTGGAAGTTGCAGTATCGATATAGCATTCTCTGGGGCTTTAAACGCATCGCCTCCGAGTGTTCTTACCTTACTGACTCGCTCACTTTGCTTGTTCCCAGTAACAATTCTATGAGGCTGCAACAGGTTATTTTCAATACTGTAGGTTACTTCTTGAACATGGCCGTTCACAAATTCAAAGCCAAATGCTCCAGCCAACGGCGCAATCGCTTTGGGAAATGGTATATGGTCGGCAATTAATAATAACGCACCACCTTGTGTCACCCATTGTTTTAACGTGTCGACTTCTGCTTGCGTTAAGGCGCTGTGATAAGGGCCGTCCCAATTACGGCTATTATCCTTGTGCAAGGCGTTGGCAATAACCAACACATCAACACCTGCAAGATTATCAGAGGTAAAGGCTTTTTTACCCCGCTTTAAAGTGTAACCATCGCTTTTCAAAACTTGAGCAAATGGCTTGTAACGCCCAATTGCGGTATGAAAGTTATAGTGTGCTTCGTCTAACACCACCACGGGGCTTTGTTCGGTGCTAAAAGTGGCCGTTGTATTTTGGGGAATAAAATCAGGATCAGCTTGCTGAGGTGAGCCATCATTCTTTGCGCAGCCCGCTAGGCTAATTATCATTACACTAAACAGTAACCATCTAAATATCGCCACGTTAAGCTCCTTTTAGTTTGCAAGAACACCACCTTAGACTATCGCACTGGGGGCGAATATCGATTTTGTGTATATTTTTGTAAGCACCTTTTTATGTGCGCCTTAGTTAAGCAAATTTTTCCACAAGGTTTTAAGCACCTGAGCCAAGTTAATTGGAATGATCACAAACAGCGCTGTGCCCTTAGCAAACTCAGGATTGACTTGGCAGTAGTATTTTATCTCTGCTTTATCGCTATTTTTCAGCGTGTCTAACTCCTGTAGTGAATAGTTACTTGTTCTGTTGACTGGCACCAAACAGCGTAGCGAGTTGCTGCCACTCACCTCACCTTTGGCGTTAAACTGCTCAAATATGCCTGTTGGCGCTTGGTATGCAAAGTGCGGCCAAATTGTGGCTGTTTTACTGGCTATCGCACGATACATCGCAGGGCTAAGCATAGTATCGGCATAAAAGTGCTTTCGCCATGGCCTTTTCAACCAACAAAAAACACTATGCTTTATTGAAAATGCAAATGTATTTCCCCCTTTGCGATATTCGGGTAAAAACGCCGCTGACGCTCTGATCACTGTCGCTTTAGGTTCATTGGTAAATGTGAGTAAACAATAGCCCACCAATTTACCATCCCCGTAATACAGTCTTAATTTGCGCTCAAAAGGTTTAGTAGCGTCAAAATACTTCGCCAGATACTCATCGGGATCGATATTGGAAAAGCTGGCCTTTATCACTTGTTGAATCGCCACTCTTTGCGAATCGCTTAGCCAGTGCCTAGATTGAGTTAAGTCGATGGTTTGTAACACCATTAAATACGCTACCCTGCTTAGAAAAACTAACCTAATAAAGGTCCAAAATTGACGATATTATCTCTTAAAGTCAATAGCGAGTATTGAGTGCTGTGATGATATGCTGAGTGCGGGCTCATCTCTGTGCACCTATTTTATTGCCATAACTGAGTACACACTCTATAATCCCTCCCCCGCTCAAAATAGAACAAAAAAATATAAAAAGATACATTACATGATCAACTTCAAGTCGCTTTTCGGCTGTTTATTTGCTTGCTACCTGATACCAGCACTTTGGGGCAATGCCCAAGCACAAGACACATTCGTTGACGCTAAGATAGCACAGCAGTACTTGTGGACACACTTGGTCCAAAAGTATGACAAAGAAACACTCGATATTGAAAAGTCAGAACAAGCGATAGATCGTATTTCGGCGCACCTCGATAGTACCGAGCTCTCAGAGTTAGAAACCATTCAATATCGCGCCACGCGTGCGTTGAGCTTGTACGGCGTGAATTTAAAGCGCCTACTTAGCAACATAAGTGTTGATATCGCACAAGCAGAACTTGCGATTAAAGATATCGACTTTGTTTTGCGCTCAGGCTCTTATAACGTTAACAAACACTTAGCGTACACCGGCGGCCATACTGCATTGCACCTATTGAAGTATCCTGATTTGGCCTACAAGTATTGGCAGCAATGCGCTGAAGATGGTCACTCTGGCTGTATGAATATTATGGCAGGTAATAGCTTTACGGGTGCCCATGGGTTAAGTGTGAATATACAAGAGTCCATCAAATGGCATAAGAAAGTGTACAATACAGGTACTGAATACACCTGTGCGGGGATTTACTCAGCCAACGCATTGGCTAAAGTGACCGCCTTATTTCCCCAAATTAATACTAGCGTTACACCCTATGAGTGGTATCAACGCCGCGATACGTTGCAAGAGGCGTTGAGCGAGTCCTATAAAGACGTTGAAAGCTGTGTTTACCTAGCTGATTTAGCTCTGAGTCATGTTTTATTATCTAAAGAAAGCGCCGCCACTCATTTAAATTATATCGAACAGGCACTTAAATTGGCCAAGGTTGAGCAAGACGCTGAATTGCTAAAACATGTGTTGCTTGATATCAAACATAATAAATTGAGCAGCAATACCCTAGATACTTTATCTCGTATAGAAGATATAAGTGTACAGTGTGAGCTGGCATTCTCAGCGCTGATCAGCGCTAAGTATGCTCAAAACCATCAGCTAGCCCTTGCTCTGGAAAACCTAGTAACGAGTATAGATACCAGTAAGTGTATGGTTGAACACGCATTTATTCGTAACCTACAAAGCGAAGGCCGCTGGCAAACTCTTTAGTCTTAATGACTGGGCAATAAATCACTCGATTGTGGCTGACTTACCGCCAGCCGATATCCTACATCTTATTGTTTTTATCCTCCGTGGGCAGCTCACAGAACATCCAACTACCACAACCAAACTGGCCTGCACGGCTGTAGTAAATGCCACCTGCAACCTGCGGGGTCATATCTTGCTGCAGCTTATGTGCGTCGTTCGATAGGTTTTTGATTTTCTTTTTGTTAAGTTTTAACTTCATGATTGATTTCCTTATTAAAAAAGTCTGCAAAATTGTAGACACCTAATCTTAAAGCCAAACGCTCACAAATTAGCCCGGTATAACTTGCAGTTGTCAAAAGGGTTAATACCTGTGTACCGCCTCTTAATAGCTGACGCGGTTATGTATTTGTTATTTGAGTATGTTAAATTGCTAAAAATGATTGGTTTGCACGACAAGGGGCATCATTGATGAATACACTCGGTTTACCAGAGTCTGTAAAGAAAATACTGGTGGTTTGTATGGGTAATATTTGCCGCTCCCCAACAGGTGAGGCCGTACTCAAACACAAGCTCGAAGCAGCACAACTAGACATAGTCGTGGATTCCGCTGGCACTATTGCCTATCATCAAGGCAACCCACCTGACAAACGTAGTGCTGCTGCTGGGCAAAAACGCGGGTATAACTTTAAAGGCATGACCGCCAGACAAGTCAAACCCCAAGACTTCGTCGACTTTGACCTGATTCTAGCTGCGGATAAAGCCAACCTTGCTGATTTGATGGCGCTGTGCCCTATTCAACATCAGCATAAGGTTATGTTATTTATGAACTTTTCTGCTGGAGAATATGACGAGATCCCCGACCCGTATTATGGTAACGGCGATGGCTTTGAAACAGTATTAGATCTCATTGAAGACGCATGTGACAGGCTGATCATTGAACTGCAAAAAAATCCCAAATAGCTGATTATTTTTCTCGCCTAAAAGGGGGGCTTGTGGTAAATATATCGCCCCATTTTTGAGAGCTACCCCTTTGGCAACATCGACCAATTTATTTGAACAAATTGCGCTGGACTTACAAGTTCATGGTGTCAGTATTCAAAGTTTAGATTTACAAGAACCCGCCCTTTTGGCCTTGAGCGAAAGGCTCGATATTTTATCCCAACAAGATTTTCATAAAGCAGGTATTGGCCGCCAAGAAGATCACATGAAAAATGAGCAAGTTCGCCGTGACAAGATCCACTGGTTAGAAGCGAGCGACCCCAATGAAGCGCTATTTTTAACCTATATGCAGGATTTAAAAGTCTACTTGAATCGCCGCTTGTTTTTGGGTCTGTTTAGCTACGAATGTCATTTTGCTCATTATGAACCAGGTGCATTTTATAAAAAACACCTAGACGCGTTTAAAGGCGAAGCCAACCGCATTCTTTCAACCGTATTGTATCTAAACCCAGATTGGCAGGAAGGCGATGGTGGCGAATTGGCAATATACGATCCAAATGATAGTGAGCAAGTATTACTTATCGTGCCACCTAGTTACGGTACTTTGGTTACCTTTTTGAGCGACGAGTTTCCACACGAGGTATTACCCGCTAAAAAGGCACGTTACTCTATTGCAGGTTGGTTTAGGGTTAACACAAGTGTTGCAGGCAACATCGACCCCCCTCAGTAATGTATTTTTGAAATAGCTACACTTTTTTACTTCACATCTTACCGAACATTCATATTATGTGCCTTGGTAAAACAAGGATGGCATATAACATGAAGCAAGTATTTTTGTGGGCAGCGATACTAACATTAACCTCTGGCTGTATATTTCACCCCAAAGAGGTCTCCTATTTTGATGAACGTTGTCAAACATACGCAAAAAAGGCAGTATTGGATAGCGAAAGGGCTTCACTCTTAACAAGTTGCAGCGGCTCAGCATGTGGAGGATGGCTCGCAGCTGAGGGCTTAGTAAGCGCTGCAAGCTTAGTTATTTCGGGCAGCATCGTACTGGTTCAAAATGCCGTATATTGGCAAGAGAAAAATAAAAACTGCAACGCTCAAAGTCGTAATGCAGAACAAAATAAAGCCAGTAAAACCAGCGAAGAAAAAGCACAAAGCAACCTTACGGAAATAGAACGCATAGAGTAATAACAAACAATTAAGCAGTAACGAGGTAAATGCATGATCACAGAAATAACAAAACAAGATTTTGTTTTATTTTGGCCAACCTTTGAGTCCATCATAAAAGCACAGCAAACTTATGCATTTGACCCCGACATGACGTTGGAACAGGCGTACCACCTGTGGTGTGAAACCCCGCTCAAAGCGTTTGCTTTCAAAGCGAACGGAGCAATCTTAGGCACTTATTACCTCAAAGCCAATGCAATGGGCCCTAGCAGTCATATTTGCAACTGTGGTTACATGGTCAGTGAAGCCGCCCGTGGGCAAGGAATCGCGCAAAAGCTTTGTGAGCACTCACAGCGAGTCGCTCAATCTTTGGGGTTTAAGGCCATGCAGTTTAACAGCGTGGTTAGCTCAAACGAGGGAGCCATTCGACTTTGGAAAAAGCTGGGTTATGACATTATCGGCACCATTCCCAAAGCGTATAAACATCCACAGCTAGGCTATATCGATAGTTTTATCATGCATAAACTGTTGGATGAGTAACTAAACTTGACTATCACATTGCTGAGTTGGTAAATCAGAACAAGGTAAAAATATCTTCACCTGAAGCCCTACCACCTCGGTTTGCTGATAAATATTGTGCAAACTTAAATAGCCGTGATGCGCCTCTACGATTTCTCGACACAAAGCCAAACCAAGACCACTGCCTGTGGCTTTGGTTGAATAAAAGGGGACCAACGCATTGGCCATGACTTGCTCACTCATACCTTGTCCGCCATCAGTAACACTTACAATAACTCCTTGCCCCTGTGTCTCAATTGTTAAGCGTATTTTATCGGCACAAGAGCCTGACTCATGTGCGTTTTTAAGCAGATTAATGAGCAGCTGCTGAAGCTGCATGTTGTCGGCGTAACAAGCGCTTGAAGGCAAGCTATTCGGCGCAACAAACTGCCACTGTTGAGCAAGCTCATTGATCAAGCTTTGCCAGTCTATCAATTCGAGTTTGGGCGGCGGTAACTTTGCGAACTTACCGTATCCTTGTACAAACGCAGTTAAATGTTTAATACGCTCTTCAATGGTGGCAAACACGCGTTGTAACCTTGGCTCATCCAAGCCCTGTGACAATATTTTACCGCTGTGTAACATTGACGACATGGGGCCTAGCGAGTTGTTCAGCTCATGGCTAATAATTCTGATTACTTTTTTCCAAACCGCCACTTCCTGACGGTTTAACTCACGAGTAAGCTGCTTCAATATAAAGAGTTTATGGTGCTGATTGTTCAGCAAAAACTGACCCGTTGACAGATGCCACGTTTGTACTTCTTCTGAAGTATTGAGGATGTTAAACAAACCATCTTGAGCAGACCCAATCGCTTGCTGTAATTCTGCTGGAGCATGCTCTAGCGCTTGATTTAGATGCAACCCCTCGATACGTGTGTTCGACATAACCAAATCACGGGCGCTAAGGTTACTAAAAACTACCACACCATTACTGTTAATCAGTAACAATGCCTGAGGAGAGCTTTCCAGCACCTTATCAAGCATCAATTCCCTTTGATGGATCCACTGCTTTTCTCTTCGTAGTTGCTCCGCAGTTTGATTGTACAATGTACATAACCAGCCTAACTGATCTGCACGGTGGTATGTCAATTGGTTAGCAAACTCACCATCTTTGAAATTTTGTAAGCCAAGCTCCAGCGCATCTAAACCTTGCTCAAGCGTTGCAAAGCTAACAGAGACCATAAAAGTAGCAAGTGTTATAGCAGCCAGCCAGATCACAATCCCCAGTCCCCAAGGCACTTGTACAGCAATAAAAACTGCCAACAAACATATCGTGATAACCACCATTACAATGAGCTTTATTTTATTAATTAGAGATAACCACGGCTTTTGTGCTTGCATACTAATACTCGATACCAAATTTTTGCAGACGTCGGTAAAGGGCTTGCCTCGTGAGACCAAAATGGCGCGCAACTTTAGCTATCACGCCATGATGGGTATGCATAGCGCTTTGCAACTCAGCTTTAGAAGGCTCACACTTGGCTTTCACAGTACTTCCAACAGATGACTCAAGCAAAGATTCGAGTACAAAATCCTGCTCACTCAACTCACCTTCGCGCTTGAGTACACCTGCCCGTTTACAAGCATTTTCAAGCTCTCGTACGTTACCTGGCCAACTATATGCCTGCAACGCGCGTTGCGCTGAAAGTGACACGCTTCGCTTTGGTAAAAAGTGCTTTACCAAAGGAATGATATCGTCTGGACGCTGTGCTAAAGGAGGCAGTTTTAATTCAATCACATTGAGCCGATAATAGAGATCTTCGCGAAACCGTCCAGCTTGAATATCCTGCATTAAGTTAGCATTCGTCGCGGAAATAACCCGCACATTAACTTTGCGAGTTTGTACTGATCCCAAGCGTTCAAATTCACCAGTTTGTAGCACGCGTAACAATTTCATTTGACCCGACAGCGGCAGATTACCAATCTCATCAAGAAATAACGTACCACCATCGGCGGCTTCAAAGCGACCCATACGTTGTTTGTTCGCCCCAGTATATGCACCCGCCTCCGCGCCAAATAACTCAGCCTCGATGAGGTCGTGAGGCAGCGCACCTGCGTTCACTTTAATAAAGGGCTTATCTTTTAGGTGCGAATTGGCAACGACTATCTCAGCAATACGCTCTTTACCACTGCCATTGGGGCCCGTTATCAGCACAGACACATCGGACTTTGCCAGCTGTAACGCCATATCAACAATGCGCTCCATAGCGGTGCTTTCGTATACCAGCCCCACTAAGTTGGCACCTTGCTTCGAGTCGCTACGCTCTTGTTTTTGGCGTTCAAATTTCGCGTTACTTTGACGCGTTTTACCCAGCTCAATTAAATTACCAATGCTGGTCAGTAGCTTTTGATCATCCCAAGGTTTACCAACATAATCAGCAGCGCCCGCCTTAACCAACTCAATAGCGGTTTCCAGTTCGGTCCATGCGGTAATTAAGATGATGGGTAAATGCGGATTGATTTCTCTAAGACGATAAAACAGCGTTTTACCTTCTTCACCGGAAGTTGTATCACTGGAAAAGTTCATATCTTGCAAAACCAAGCTGACTTGCTGATAGCGCACAATCTGTTCTGCTTCAAAAGGCGTTTGCGCAAGCACTACACTGTAGCCGTGAATTTCCAGCAATAATGACAACGCCTCCAAAATGGCAACGTTATCGTCAACGATGAGTATTTTTTCCATATTATTATTTATACTTCAATGTGCTACACCAAAGGCAGTGTAGCACAAGTGGTTGAAAATCAGTTAGATGGTTCTTGTTGCTACGCTAGGTGAAATATTTGCAGCACGTTGTGCTGGGCCGATGACCGAACACACACTTATGAGCAACACTCCAACAGCGGTAAAACCAACATATAACAAGGGTAGCTTAGCAATAGAGTAATGGTGCATGAGCTGCTGCCCCAGTAAAATAGCCAGCACGGTGCCCAATACCAAGCCACCGATACATATCATCACGCTTTCTATCAAGAAGTAGTTAATAATATGCGATTTACGCGCGCCAAGCGCCCGCCGAGTGCCCACCTGTTTGGTGCGTTTATTGATATTGAACATGGTTAATCCGAAGATACCCAACGCGGTGATCAACGTCAGCACCACAATCATGACCAGCAACATCCGCATTGTTAGCTTGTCAGACGCAACAAAGCCGTCTTTTACTAGTTCAAGTCCTTCGATGTTCTCTATTACACGCTTGCTATCAAGCTTAAGCATTAGTGCTTCAATTTGCTGCGTGACTTCTGCACGTCTGCCAGGTTCAGTACGCACCATAAAAAGATTGCGTTTTTCCGCTTTTGCAAACGGTACAATCACCGAACGGTCTTTTCTTTCTGCGTTTAACCAAGGGCCTTTCATCATGCCAGTAATACCAATAATTTTAACTGGGAAATCACCTCTATAAATTGTTTTACCAAGCGCATCTCCATCAGGAAATAACGTATCGGCCATAGCTTTTGTGAGCAATGCAATATTTGGGTACTGGTCGTAGTTATCCGTCACCATGACCTCTGACTCGTGAAAGTTTCTCCCCTCTAGTATTTCTACGCCAAAGGTATTTAGGAGGTGCTCATCTCCTTCAAACACAGAGGCGTTCTCCTCTTGGCTCGTTTCCCCTGTGGGGCGCAAGCGAAAAGTGGTTGAGTATCCGCCACCACTAAGGGGCACAGAATTAATCATTACTGCATCTACCACACCTGGAATTTGCCGTAAAGTTGCCTCATCCAGCTCGGCTTGGTATTTAAAGTTGGTGTCTTTGCCAAATGACATCACTTCAAAACTGAAAATATCCTGCTCTGAATAGCCCGTTGGTTGATCTAAATAAGCGATTTTCTCTTTGATAATAAATGTGGAGTTACTCACAATTGCTGTTGTAATCGCAATCTGTAGCAGCAACAGTATGGCCCCAACCTTGGAGCGACGCAGGGCATTAAATATAGGTTTTAGTTCTGACATAAATACGCTCCTTATTGGGTTTTTAAGTAAACGGCAGGGGTTGTTCTGCATACCAACCAAGCTGGATATAACCCCGCTATAATACACGCGACAATCGCAATCGCGGGGGCAGTTAGCAGCATGTTTAAATCCATATTAGCAATCTCATGATATGTGCTATTGCTTACTCTAACCCCCCACAATCCAAGTTGTGCTACGACTATACCCAATAATCCGCCAAACACGCCAAGCAAAGACACTTCGACTAGATGCTGATAAAACACCTGCCACTTTGATGCCCCCAATGCTCTGCGAACACCCACCTCCGGCGCACGACGTAAAAATTTCGCCAGCAATAGCGAGAGGATATTGGCCACACACACAGCTAAGAACATAAAGCTCAGCGTCACCATGATCTTATTGTCTTCTTTGACTACACCTCGGTACGCCATAAACTCCGTCACATTGAACAAGTTGAAAGAGAGCTTCTCTCGGTTGAAGCGACCCAAGCTTTGTTGCTGGATCATATAGTTCATTAACAGTTGCTCGAAGTCGGACTTTTCTTGGCCATTGTTAAGCTCAACCCAAAACTGCAACCACAAGCTCTCTGACACGAGTAAGTCAGAGAATGTATTTGCATCTTCATTTTTCCAGCCATTGGTATTACCCCACGTGAAAATCTCATTGGCTGCGCCTATGGTGATTGGCATAAAAATGCCTTCAGCGGGCTTAAACGACCCGTTGTTGGTATCGTAGTATTTTACAGGCGTATTCCAATCTTCAATAATACCAACCACTTGTAAACGCATGTCGTCTAGATAGAGGTGTTTTCCTACCGAATTTTCGCCATTAAAAAGCTTATCGTTGATACGCTTAGAAATAACCACGACGGGCGCGATGTCATCTTGTTGCTGCTGTGTCCAAGCACCACCATAGATAAACTCTAAATTGAACATATGGAAAATATCTTTTGACGCCATACGAGTCGCTTCTTTGAAAGGCTTAACTTGATCATTATCTAAATGTACAGAGAAGCCCGATTTATACATCGCGGTCCGTTTATACGGTAAGTTTGCATCAAGCAAATACATTGCATCCTGATACGTTAGCTGAAGCGGCATATTATCTTTTGACCAATAAGTGTTGCCCTCATCCATCGTTTGCAGCTGAACATGAAACAATTGGCCGCTCTTACTTGGAATTGGATCCTTTGCCATCATGTAATATACCGATAGACTGGTCATGGTGACCCCTATTCCAATCGCGATGGCCAGCACCATCAACACACTGACCATGGGCGTGCGCTTAAAGCTGCGCCAGCTTAAATCTATGTAATGCAACAACATCGTTATGCTCCTACAACAGCCGCAGGATTACCTTGATACAGGGTAAAGTCTGCCATTTGTCCATCTACTACCTGAATATTTCTAGGTGCTCTGCGAGCAAGTTCAGGGTCATGTGTCACCATCACAATCGTTGCGCCTTCACGATTGATTTGCTCAAGTAATTCCATTACCTGACGCGCCATGAGACTATCAAGGTTACCCGTTGGCTCATCGGCCAATAAAAATCTTGGCTCCCCTGCTAAGGCGCGAGCAATTGCAACACGCTGTTGCTGACCGCCTGATAGCTGCTGTGGTAAATGTTTCGCGCGACTGGCCAAACCCACTTGCTCTAAACGCTGCTCAACACGGCGTTTACGCTCCGCAGCCTTGATGCCTCGATAGCGCAGTGGTACTTCAATATTTTCAAATAGATTCAAATCTGGAATTAAGTTAAAACCCTGAAATATGTAACCAATTTTCTGATTTCTAAGGTCTGCACGTTGATTATCATTCAAGCGGCCAACATCAACACCATCCAATATATATTGACCAGAAGAAAAGGGCTCTAGCATACCTGCGATATTTAAAAAGGTGGTCTTGCCCGACCCAGACGGCCCTGTAACGGCAATAAACTCACCTTCATTTACTTGTAGGTCAAAATCTCTCAATGCATGTGTTTGCACCATATCTGTTTGATATATTTTGTTTACTTTATTCATTGTTAACATGGTTCTGTTCCTTTCAATATATTTCGACTAACATGCATTGCTTAGCGCAACATAACACGTTCAGCACGTTTAAATGGTGTGTAACTGGAAATAACTATTTGATCGTTTTCTTTTAGCCCGCCTAACACTTCAACCTCTGAAATGCTCACGGCTCCCGTTGCTATATCGATTCTTTGCGCTTGACCATCTGAGATTAAGTAAGCCACGGAGCCTCCTTCTTGCATAAAAGCACCACGCTTTACCATCAATACGTCAGACTTGTTTTCCAACAGAATACGCGCGGATATGCGCTGGTTTTGTCTAATTCCGCTCAACCCTTGTTGAGAAAATCTAACTCGAGTTGTCACTTCTCGTTCATTTACCTCTGGAGATATAGCGCTGAGCTCACCCATGACTTCTTGACTGCCAATTTTGAGCAACACTTGCATACCTAACCCCAGTTCGTTCGCATAACTTTCACTCACCTGCAGCTCTGCTTCAAATGCGCTTAAATCAACCAACGTCATGACCGCTTGATTCTTTGCAACCAATGCTTGTGGCTCAACCAACATATTGCCCACAATACCTGAGACACTGGCTTCAATATCTAGATTGCTGACTTTGCGTTGTAGCTCATCCACCACTAATTGCTGACGCGACACCGTGCTTTGTGCCGATTTTAATTCAAACGCTAATGTGTCCTTGGCGAGCGCCACTTCTTTTTGCGCATGTTTGAAGTTCAGCTTCGCGCGGGCTAAATCATCGACTGCTTTTTCCAAATCAATTTGACTGATTAAACGCTTTTCAATTGAAAGCTGTGCTCGACGGTTCTCACGTAAAGCAGCATTAAGTTCGACTTGTGCCAAATCCAGCGTTTTATTAAGGCTTAATGTCTGTCGTCTTGCTTCAAGCTTTTTGCGCTCTAACTCTCCATGTAGTCTTTGCAATTCAGAGTTTTGCTGCTGCAAAGCATTTTGTAGCTCTGGACTATCTACGGTTGCTACTGGTTCACCCATAGTGACTTTATCGCCCGCTTTAACAAGCAGTTTGATTACACCTTGCTCTGTAGCGTAAATACGCGGTGCGTTAGCCGCTACAATCCGCCCAGTTGTCGCAATATCTCTGACAAAGTCGCCTCGCTCTACTTTGGCAATTTTCAATTCATCCTGTTGTACAGAAAACTCTGCGTTTGAGTACCCGCTCATCAAAGCCGCAGATGCAGCGACTGTCACAGCCATGGTAATAGCTGCCAAGATAGGCTTTCCAAAACGTTTATTTTTTACAACTAGTTGATCCTGTCCACTGGTATCTTTAATCATAATTAGCCTCAATGACTGACATTTGCTTCGAATAGGGTAATCAACCAAGCGCCCAGCAAAACGATACTTGGCGACAATAAGAAAAACACATATAGCAACATATTTAACCCACCCTTATTCACTTAACTTGTACTCACTATTCGATTTACATGCCAAAATAAAAAAGCCACTAATAACAATTAGTTGCCTGTATTCACCTAACGAAAAATGTGTCCACGGACACTAAAAGTGTCCGCTGCGGACACCGAAAGCGTCCGCGACTAACCACTGTCAAAGAGTTCATATTTATCAAGGACATTGCCCACTCATCTAAGCTTTGTTAAAGTTTTCATCCATTTTTTTTGATGTGAATAATACGAATCATGAAAATCAAAACTCTTTTATTTCCTTTGTTACTATTAAGCGCTACGGCACAAGCTCTTCCTGAACAAGTCATTTTGTTTCGTCATGCTGAAAAAGCCCAAGGCGATAACCCACAGCTGACAGAAAAAGGTCAGCAACGTGCCAAGCACCTTGTATCAATGTTCAGTGATAGGGCGATAAAGCATGCGTTTAGCACCGATTATCATCGAACGCAGCAAACCATTGCGCCATTGGCAAAGCACTTTGGATTAGAGGTAACCAGCTATGATCCGCAAAACTTAGAGGCTTTTTCAAATGAAGTTCTGGAATTAAAGGGCGAAGTGGTTATCGTAGGCCACAGCAACACCACCCCCGAACTCGTGCGCCTTTTGAGCCATCAGGAAGTCAGTATTGCTGAGGATGAGTTTAACAAAGTCTTTGTCATCACCTTTGGTAAGTTTGGCAAAGTGAGTTTATCGACGCTTAGCTCAGATAAAAAGGATGAATAAGCTGCATCAATTGTTGCAACCCTTGGCTCATGTGAACTGTATCTTGCCCTGCAAACCCTAGTCTTACATGAGTTATCGCTGTCGCGCTCGGTTGTAACGAGCGCTTACTATTTGCATAATAAAACTCGTCTTGTGTTTGCAGGTAAATACCATGTTTGCCCGCTAATGCTTTAACACCTAATACATTTACCCCACAATCTACCCACATGGCCATGCCACCGTCAGGATATATAAAACGTAGCGGCAAACCCATTTTTTGATAGTGTGCAAGCTCACCAGCCATAGCCTCGCTTCTAGATTTGTACAATTTCGTCATACGTTTTAGGTGCCGCTCAAATTGACTGGTTTGCATCCAATGTGCAACGCTAAGCTGGGTCAGTACATCATTCTTATGATTAATTAACTGCTTATGAGCACGTATTTGCTCTAGAATTTGTTTGCGAGCACAGATATAACCCACTCTTGCTCCAGCAAACATTATTTTTGAGAATGTGGATATATAAATGACGATGCCCGCTGGGTCATCCGACGCCATAGGTTGCAAGGGTTGACATCGATAGTGAAACTCATGGTCATAATCATCTTCAATGATCACCACCCCGTACTGATAGCAAAGCTGATATATTTGTAAACGCCTTGTGGGGGATAAAGTCACCGTAGTTGGATACTGATGTAAGGGAGTGAGATACAGCAACTTAATGCTATAGCGTTGAAGCTGCGTTTCCAGATCTGCGACACACAGCCCTTGCTCGTCCTGATGAATGTCGATGATACGAGCACCACAGGCTGAAAAGGCTTTTCTAGCAGGTGGATAACCCAAAGTTTCACAAGCAACATAGTCTCCCGGTGAGATAAAAACTCTCGCAGTAAGAAACAAGGCTTCTTGGGAACCATTGCAGATCACTAGATCTTCAGTGCGTAAATTACGTGCGCTTTGAAGGTATACTTGAACCTGCAATTTTAATTCATTTTCGCCGCCCACAGCACCATAATGCAACTTCTTGGCATCAACCCTTTGACACACATTACTCATTGCACGCTTAAACTCAATAAACGGAAACTTTTCTATATCTGGCAAGCCGCCCGCAAAGTTATATTTATATTGGGCAAGTTCAGCTGTGACTGGGTCATTCATTGGCTGAGCAAAGACTAGCTGCTTTGGGACATATTTTGGCTGCTTCTTTTGCTGTGCACTTGAGTCTATGGGCAAGGTGTGTGTTACAAAGTAGCCCGACTTTTCTTTGGCTTCCAACCATCCCTCTGCTACCAATAGTTGTAACGCATTCATAACCGTATGGCGATTAAGCTGATATGCCGACGCCATGGCACGCGCTGAGCTGAGTTTAGTACCAGTTACGAGCTTGCCTGCCTTGATAGCTTCTCTCAACGCCCCTGCAAGTTGTAGATAAATCGCTTCATTATTGTGCTGAGCTTCAAAAACAATAGGGTGCATTTTGAATCCAATCTAAATTGTCCAATGCCAGTAGCATAGCCACCAATCTGGTCTAGGTAAATAATAAAGTCTGGTTGTTTATGTTAAACCAAAAATCGAATTAAAGTAGCCTTATTAAGACTCTAAACAGGAATAACACATGTTTGAAAAACGTAGCTTAAGCTCTCAGAAAGTAGCACTACAGCCCTTAACACAACAGCATTTAGCGGGCCTTTTTGAGGCAGGACAAGATCCAAAACTGTGGCGCTGGATCTTAACTAACTATTGTAAAACACCAGAAATATTAAATGATTGGTTCTGGCAAACCGCTCAGTTTGATGCCCAACAGCAGCTGGTCATGGCAATCGTCAATCGAGCGGATAACCAAGTAGTAGGCACCACGCGTTTGTTCAGACTAGACACTTTCAACCGCAGTGCAGAAATTGGCCATACTTTCATTGGGGTGCCTTGGCAACGCAGCTATGTTAATACGCACAGTAAATATCTGTTGCTCAAGTACGCCTTTGAAACTCTTAACTTGGTTCGGGTTACTTTTTGTACACACGAAAACAATCAGCAATCACGTAACGCCATCGCACGCCTCGGTGCGCGCTTTGAAGGCATTCATTTCAAAGACAGACTCCTTGCTGATGGTAACTTTCGTAACAGTGCGCGCTTTAGCATTATTGATGAGCAGTGGAGTGAAATAAAACCTAAACTCGAGGAGTGGTTATAATGTACCCAGCTAGATATTTCCAAGAGCAGCACCCTGAGCGCTTATTATCGCTCGTACAGCAGTCACCTTTGGCTTCAATCTTGTTTGACAACCATCTAAGTGGCCTAAATGAGGTTGTTTATACGCCTTTAGTTTTTGATGAAGCCAAATGGGTTTTTATTGGTCATGTGGTAAAAAGCAACCCTTTAGTACAGCAAAACGATAGTATGGTGAAATTACTGTTTCATGGCCCAAATAGTTACATTTCACCAAGTCACAGCGAAGCTCTCACACTTCCTTCGTGGCTATATGCCAATGTTCAGATTGAAGGACGCTTTGAGTTAGTAGCAGATCACCAACTAAAGCGCGATATGATGACACAGATCACTGACCATTTTGAGCGCGAGTTTCACGACCCTTGGCTGGTCTCGTCGCTTGAAACAAATAAGCTAGATACCTTGTTCAAACATATCGCGTTTTTTACCATCTCAATAGAGCAGTGGCATGGCAACTTTAAACTTAGCCAAAACAAGTCACCAAAAGTGAAAGCCCAAATAATGCAAAGCCTAAAAACTAGAGGGAACGAGGCTTTATCTGAGCTTGTTGGAAGTTATATTGATGATGAAGACACAAACAACAAAGTGGCAAACTACTGAGTAATTATCCACAGCTGAGGTTAATTATCACTGGGCCAGAATCGCTCGGATAATGTCTGCTGCTTGAGGCAAACTGACCAAACGTTTGTTTGCTTCACTCATATTAATGCCTTGAATTGCTTCAAAATCATCTAAAAACAGCACCTGATCGTAACGCTTTGTTACGCAGTTCTTAATGTAAACCATGACATAACATCGCATGGATAGCTTATCTAGGGTTCTAAAGAAGTTAATATCCTCACTGGATAATTTTGGTTTAACCAATTGCCCTTTTAGTTCAACAAACATGTGCTTTACGTATATATAATCATCATTGAGATGATACTTTGTAACGTCTTTAACAGAAAACTGATTCTCGGTTTGTGTTTGTATACCCTTCTCTACATGGACAATTGATTTTTCGCCGAATAAGTATGTCCAAACGCGATCTAATAATGCTTTTCCTTTTTTGTTGTTACTTGTATGCAGTTGCGTGAAGACGTTTTTAACACCCCAGCTTTCCGTAAAAATGTACATACATCTATCTCCTTGTCACTTATTTAGATCCATATCAACCATGACGTATTGAAACAACACATGTGTTCTCACCATCCAAAGTACTCAGTCATGTGTTCCTGTGTATTTAAATTTTACATAACGCAATATTAATATGTTAATAAGTAGAGTAAAAAAACAAAAAAGATGAGAAAGCGTAAAATATACAGCCATTATTGATTTAAAAACAAACAAACCACCTTAATAACAACCATTTCAGGGTAAAATATACGTAAATTAAAAAAATCATTTTTGCTTAAAAGGCAACAGCAACTCATAAGCGTTGCCGTTGTTATTGATAGGTCTTTGTACTAACGCTTAATTGAGGTCATCATCCACCCAAAACTTGGTTCCTTTTAGTACAGCCTGCAAAGCCAGACCCGTTTCAGTCAATGAGTATACGGTTACATCATCAACCACAGCTTCAGCAGCAACAGCTCCGCCTTGATGTTTGTGCTTAGCTGCAGCATCCGCATTTCCCCCAAATGCCCAGCCATGCTCGATAAAGCGAGCCAATGCGCTTTGGCTGTGGAAAACCATCACCACGCTAAAGTCTTTTGCACCAATACCCAGTCCCAAGCCTGCCTCGGCCATATTCATATAAGTTCTAGCACCAGTGGTACGATTTACCGCTACGCCATAACCACCACCCAAACTGGCAAATATGACGTTAACATTAGCATTATCAAAAACAGCATACCCTGCTGAACTTGCAATTTGCTGTTGAACATCTGGTTTTTCAGAGTAAAGCTGACTCAATACATCACTGCGCATACTTTCAACTGCTGCACGCTTTTCAGCGACAGTATTACCGGCTGACGCACAGCCCACTAGTAAAAAAACAACACCCATTAATGTAGCGATTAGATTGCCTTTCATATAAACCTCTCTTAAACAAGAAAATAACCCTATGGCATCGAATAAAAGCCTAGTACACATAAGCTGGCTTAGACATGAATCAAGCAATCATAATTTAAATTGGCGAAAAGCGAGCAAAAAAAAGGCCGCTGATGCGGCCAATATCATGGGTAATCATGAAGGGATAAGTGTGAAAACAAGTTCAGTGTACATAGCCAATTAGTTAAATAAAACCACATTATTACGCACAATATCATCGCAAAAACCGAACAGTTAAAAACCTATGTCAACCTCAACACAACACTTTTAAACCTTTGTGCGTGTTTTGACGACTTATACGCGAGACCCAAGCACAGAGGACGAGAACCATGTTAAAACCTGTAAACATTATCGCAATCATCAGCATCACCGCCGCTTTTACTTCTTTTGCACAAATGCGCTCGCAAACACATGAAGACCACACGCCAATCAACAAAAATGGCTATCGCGTAGTCGTATCTCAGCACTGCCAGCAAGTACTTGAAGCACCGCTGAGCGCTGAACAAGTAGACAGTTACTTAATAATGAAGCAGCAATCAGAGAAAATGAACACACTTGAGCGCCCAATACAAAAGATCAGTGCAAAAATGAGTGAACTGGGAAATCAAATTGAGGCGCTCACGCAACAAGCCTATGTGGTAACGGATGGCAAGCTCAGCATGGATAAGACACTACTAGCACAGCAACAAACTGTATCCGCTGAACTTCAACAACTGGCAGACGCAAACAAAGATAAGTTTACTGCGCTTGAAGCACAAGGTAAGCAACTAAGCAGCGCTGCCGAGCGCTTTGAAGCATTGATAACTCCCACTATCGGCGATATTAAATACTCTCATGTACAGGTTTTAGCACCAGGGGAGCAACCCAAAAACACCTGCCTAACACGCAACTAACTTTACTAGTGTCCCAACTTAAAAACAGGTCTAACATACCACGAGTATGTTAGACCTGTTTTTACTGAATGACTTTACCTCGTGTTCGAGCGCATAGCCAAGCGTGTGGTTTGCAGTGTATCTTCTACATCAATGACCAGATCTTGAAACTTTGCATATAAAGCCCCCTGCAGCGGCGTTTGAACTACATTTTTTAGTGATAATGGATTGATTGGTTTACCATTTTTATGCACCTCGTAGTGCAGATGTCGCGCTTGCGATAACCCCGTATTGCCCAAATAACCGATCACTTGTCCCTGAGTTACTTTATCACCTGGCTTTAGACCCACAACAAACCTATCCAAATGCGCATACAAAGTATGGTAGCCCTGCCCGTGCTCTATGAGTATACGGTTGCCAAACCCTCCTCCCCAACCAGCTTTTTCTATCTTGCCGTTACCGGCCGCAAATATTGGCGTTCCATGGGGCGCGCCAAAATCTAGCCCAGCATGAAGTCGAGTGTAGCCCAAAATAGGATGCTTTCTGTGTCCAAATTCTGACGACAAGCGGGCACCATTTAAGGGAGTTTTCAATAAAAAGCCTCGTGCAGGACGTCCATTTTTGAAATAAAAGCCATCAAGCACCTCCTCATCTTCAAAATGAAAGATTTCGATTGGTTCTTCATTGTTGAACAATCGGGCATAGCGTAGTTGAGTGGGTTTGCTATGCTGTGCTTGCAAGGCATCAGGCGAGAGTATTACCTGCTCATCAAACAGCAAACGCACCTTATCTCCTTTATGTATTTCTCTTTGAAAATCAATAAAATGAGAGTAAGCAAAGATCATTTGGTTTATGATATCCAGCGGCACATCATTAGTTTGAGCACTATCAAAGATACTGTTTGATACCTCAAAAGAGCGTATAACAGGCTTAGAATTGACCTGTAACTGGTAACCCCGTTTTGTCCACCCCTTTGGCGTGCGTTCTATACGCAGACGCTCAGTAAACGTTGTGGCAAGTGTTAGAGAACGTAAATTTTCACCGCTGTGTTCCACCTTGACCTTATCTCCCACTCGAATTCGATCTACGTCCAAAGTAGACTTAGCAAGCTTTCGTACTCGCCAAGCATCATTGGCGCTAAAACCAAACGGCTTAAGTACACCAATAAGAGATTGTCCTTGCTCTATAGTTATAATTGTCGTTTGCAACGGGTTGTCTTGTTGTTTGCTATCGGCTTCAACGCTCTGCGATTTGCTCGCTGCTTGTTTTACATCCGTAGGTGTCGACACGTCCTGCACCTTGCCGGGCTGTGAAACCGCTCCCTCAGAACAAGCGCTCAGTATGGCAATCATAAAAGCGATATAAATAGATGTTTTCATTAGCCTAATTCAACTCCACTACAGTTAATGGATCGACACGCTGACCTTCGTGTAAGACTTCGAGATGTAGATGTGGTCCTGTCACCTTACCGCTCTCGCCCAAGGTTCCTATACGCTTTCCAACCGGCACCCAGTCTCCTTCAGCAACCCAAATTTGGTCTAAATGAGCGTATAGACTTTGATATCCGTTACTATGTTGGATCAGCACAACCTTGCCATAGTTAGCCGGCAAGGTATGCGCATCAGCCACCAGCACCTTACCTGTAGCAACGGAAGCAATTGGCTGCCCTTTAGGGGCTACCAAATCAACGCCGCCATGTGAGCGGTTATCTCTAAACGCGCTAATATGCCCAAAGTGTGAACTGATGGAATATTGGTTGATTGGCGCTTGCCAGTTTGGTTGTTGAACAATAAATAATGACTTGATATGGCCTACAATCGCCACAGAAGTGAACGTGCAAAGCATCAAGGCAATCACAACACGACTCGGGCTACTCTTAGTCGGCCTCATGATCTGTGTTAAACGCAGCTTATAATCAGCCAAAGACATCGCTCGTGATGCAAAAGCAATAGTCGAATGCTGTTGATAATGGGTGTTATTGTATTTAAGCGCGGTGAGCATAGCTTGGGCGTAAACTTTTGGGTTGATCCCATATTTGGACAAGGTAGATTTGTCACACCTAGCTTCTATGGCGTTACCTAATTCCACCTCCAATTTGGCCAAAGCTGGATTAAACCAGAAGATACAACAGAGGATATGCCAACAGGTTAACAGCTGATGATCCCGATAATCTATGTGAACAAGCTCATGATTTAGCAAAGCTCGTTGCTGTTCCTTGGGAAGCTCCATAAAGTATTTAGGTAAAGCCAGCCGACTTTTAAAAACTCCTGTTACAAATGGCGAGCAATTTATCGGTAGCATAACGGCATTCACATTATGTGTGCCGATAGTTACTTTTTCCCCTGTCGTTAATAAGTTCAAAACACTTCTTCTGTTATGCCAAAAGCGGTGTAAACGTTTAAAAGTGACTGTGAGGTAAATACACAATAAAATTATAAACAAGATACTTGAGTTACCATTCATGCTACTTTGCGTGACCAACTCGGTGTGCAGTTGCAGCAGCTCGGTTTGCTCAGATACATCAAATAACACCTCTGGAATTGCTACAAACCTTGCCGGTATATCTACCCCAGCAAAAGGCAACACACTGATTAGTAACATCCCCCACCACATACTTGGCATTGCTGGGTTGAATCGTTTTAAATAACGACCACATGCAAGCAGAATAAAGCACAGCAAAACCCACATGAGCACATTAATCAGCGGTGCAATTAGTACCCCAAAACCCATACTAGCTTTCCTTTTTGTCCTGTGCTGATAACGATTCCAGTAAATTTTCAAGCTCACTTAGCTCTTCTTTTTCAATGAGTCGACTATCTGCAAATAAAGTAACCGGTAGTGGCCCATCCAATTCAAAGACATTTTTTGCAAATTCCTGCGCATAAAGCGCAAGTGTGGCGACCTTATCTACTTTGGCCTGATAAGACTTTTTATTGCCTTCTTCACCAATCAGCAGTAACCCCTTTTCGCCCATGCGTTCGAGCGTTTTTCGGGTGGATGAGTAGGACCAATGAAACTTGCCCTGTATTGCATCGTGTATTTCTTTTGCAGTTCTTGGCTGTGAACTCCAAAGCAATTTTAATATTTCTAGCTCTGTACTATTTGGTTTCAAGATGGCAACCTCCTTATGTGACATATGTCGCACTTTACCAAACAAAAAAGTGCGACACAAGTCGCACAATTGATTAATATAAGATTTTTAGCAATAGCACTAGTTAAAAATAGGCGATAGATGCTCTGGAGCACTAACCAAATCTCTCACTCCATGCGCTGCATATTCTTTAAAAGGGTTATCTCGGCACCACTTCCCTACACTATAAATATCGACCTTTAAAACGTGTGGTCTGACATTCCAAGTGACTTTAAAGGGGGAACCCTTTTGATTGTAGTTTGGTCCCGTCGTAGAGCCTGTGTATTCTACAGGTCGGCCTGTATCGGACGGAATGTTAGGTGCTTGATAGTAACCGTTTACACGCTCAAACTGCGTCATCTTACTAAAATCTATCCCTTTACCATCATTGGTCAATACCATTACCTGCGCTTCAACTCTGAGTTGAGGGTTTTTAATATGTTCGCTCAAACAGGCTGCTAAAGTAACGCCGGGCTTCACAGGTGCTGAGCTATGCACATAATGAAGTTCAATGGTATCACCAGAACTCAGTCCTTGATCGCCCGAAGGGCAAATTTTGGCCTGCACTGGTGTGCGCTCGGCTTCGCTTAGCGCACCAGAGTATATAAAACCTGCTTGGTTATTATTGACAACAGCGGGTAGGTCAAACTCCCCACCTCTGTGCTCAGCATTTTTATGAAAGTGAATATTGCATAAGTTCATCACATTGCGCTTTGGTGCCGCTGAGAAAACAATTGGGTTTAGCCCTTTTGTGTCGTCTATATCTCTGGGCGACTGCGGACCGAAACCGTGGAGCTTTGCCTTTGCAGGCTGAGGTTTGGATATCTTAGTGTCGTGCAAGTGAGCATGCACGTTCGCCAAATTATCCGTGGCATAGGCTAGATTAGATAACAGTGTACTCACGACAAAAGTGAGCCTCAGATTATTGTTCATTGCTTAGTCCTTTTATGAATAAAACTCCAAACTTAACGTATGATGGGCAAAAAAAGATCAAACATGAAAATATAACATGTTGAAATAAAAGATTATTATGTTATTTTGTCGAACAATATTGGAGGCGAGGCAAAGCGCTGTTGATACTGTTATTGACAGTTTACGTTGTAGTTTGCCCAAATAGCCAAGTAAAGAAGGATCACCCAACTGTGTTTCATACCCCCGACCTAATCGAAAGCTTTGCTTTTAGTCTGTTGCTGGCCAGTTTACTCAGTGCTTTTATCCATACAAAAGCCAGTTTCGGATTATTTTTTGTCACCTTAATGGTGGCGTTTTTGGGCGAAATTGTTGGCGTTGAAGCCTTGGTCTCGCTGGCCGTAATTATGTCTTTGGCACATTTCGCTCATCGTATTAGCGCAGCTAAGTTTCGCTACCCTATTACAGCCATTACACTTATAGCCTGTATTGTGCTTGCCGCCCATCAGGTACCCGGATTTAATAATTTG
The DNA here is from genome assembly GCF_021654245.1 of Pseudoalteromonas sp. MMG022. Taxonomy (NCBI): domain Bacteria; kingdom Pseudomonadati; phylum Pseudomonadota; class Gammaproteobacteria; order Alteromonadales; family Pseudoalteromonadaceae; genus Pseudoalteromonas; species Pseudoalteromonas sp. MMG022. Next base: position 104,635 of record NZ_JAKFZQ010000015.1, read on the forward strand.
CTTGTACTGGAACAAGTCCAAAAATCTTCCAATAGCTTACCGTTTGACTTGTACTTTAACTTTGATAAATCGGCCGTGCTGTTTGTATTGTTGCTGCTATCTCCTGCGCTTTTACAAAATAACGGCGCTTTGATAACGGTAGGTGAGAAGTATCAAACCAAGCTGCGAGCTGTATTTATCCTGCTGTTTTCGCTAATACTTGCAAGCGCATGGTCGCTTGAATTGATCATGTTACATCTGCACTTGCCCAGTTGGTGGTGGATATTTGCTATCAATAACTTAGTGGTGACCTGTGTCGTTGAAGAAGCATTTTTTAGAGGCTACATTCAAAGCAAGCTCAGTGCATTAATCAACCCCTATTATGCACTGCTTATATCCAGTGTGCTGTTTGGCATTGCTCATTTTGCAGGTGGCATGGAATATATGTTGGTCGCGACTCTGGCGGGCGTTTTATACGGCGCGGTCTATGCATTCACCGGGAAGTTATACTGGGCCATCATCACACACTTTTTGATAAACTTTGTACACTTGGCGCTGTTTACTTACCCAATAGTACATCATAGCGTTGAGCATATGTGACGGAGTAAGGCCTGCTATCTGCTGTCATTCCTTTTGGCTGGCCTCATACACTACTGACATTCCCTGACAGTCATTCATGCTTTACTACTTAACGACAAAACCAATTCATTAAGAAGGAAATCATGATGTCACAAAATGTTATTGAAATTGTTAAGTTTAAACTAGCCCCTGGGGTGAGCGAGCAGGACTTTCTACCACTAAACGATGCCTTTCAAACGTTTATCGACAAACAGTCAGGCCTGTTATATCGCTCACTCGCTAAACAGCCTAATAACCAAGGTTATATCGATGTGATCTACTGGCAATCAATGGAAGACTCAAAGCGAACCGCGGAAGCATTTAACAACTCGACCGTATGTATGGACTTTTTGACGCTTATCGACAAACAATCTGTAGATATGACCCACCATATGATCATTGCACAAAGTACCTGCTCTGGTTAAGCTGCTCAGTCTGGTATTTTTTAGTAGCGTACGTTCAGATGCATAAATCAGATCGACTTTTTCAGCTCGTCAACCTGCTTAAGGGCCGGAGACTGGCTATCACGGCCAAACAACTGGCCGAGCGTTTTGAAGTGTCCGAGCGTACTATTTACCGAGACATCGAGAGCCTGCAAAATTCTGGGGTTCCTATTTCTGGTGAAGCAGGAATTGGCTACATCATACACGATCACCCCCTACCTCCTATGATGTTTAGTCTCGAGGAGCTAACCGCTTTGTTACTTGGCAGTAAGATGGTCAGTGCATGGACTGACCCAACACTCAGTAGCCACGCAAAAGCAGCAATGGAGAAAATCGAAGCGGTACTGCCAAGCCAATTAAAACAACTCAGTGAACAATCCCCTTATCTGGTTGCCAGCTTCAACCATGGTGCGCAACAACAAGCTTTCAGCGAGTTATTGCGAGATGCCATAAATGCTCATTATTGTGTAGAGCTACAATATCAAGATGCCAATGAGGCACACAGCCAACGTATCATCGAGCCTTTAGGAATGGTCTATTGGGGCGGAAAGTGGACGTTAGTGGCCTATTGCCAATTAAGAAATGACTATAGAGAGTTTCGCTTAGACCGGATGCTACATCTGAGCGCTACAACAACGGCTTTTGCAACCTGTGGCAACAAAAATTTAGAGCATTATGTTGCCTTAGTCAGGGCCAAGTATGCATCGCAAACCACACCATAACACACTAGAAAATATACGAAAAACAGCAATCATCCCAGCTGATAATCTGTGCCCGTAACCGCTCGTAATTGGCGAACTTTAAAATTCTGCATACACTTATCGTTCTTGTTTTGCGCTGTGGGTCAATGAGATGACCTTGTCAAAACAGCCCTAAATGCGATATTGCATGTGTACTCTGTGAGTATGCCACCATGCCATCGCCTTGGTGTACAAACCTGATAAACAATGAAGGAATATTTCAATGACCCACTCAGTCTCTGACAAAACTATCGTGAGCGCAGCTATTTACCCACCCATAGGGGTGATGCGTGTTGGCAATAGCGTTGACGGTTACTTTATTGGCCCTGAGGTCAATGAGCCACCCATTCAAAGCGAAGATTTCTATCGTGATACTACGGGTGCATTAAAACGACAAGCAGCACGTTTTCGTATTTATGGTCTAAACGAAGCTGGCGAAGTGGTACAAGAACTCACTTGCGACAATGCCGCGATTACTTGGCAAGCTCGATTGGCAAACCAAAAAGCTTCTTGGTATGAGTTTCAGCTGGCACTGGATATCCCAGAAGCAGCCAAAGCGCCACCGTCATACCTGCGCAACAAGAGTACAGAAGATAGAAAAACACTTTTAATCGATGGTGGAGAGTATACCGTAAGCGGTGTAAACCAAGATGGTGCCAATAGCAAATTTGTCGGTAAGTTTGAGGGCAAAGACGTTTATTTAGGCGAGATGCGCACCGATGAGCAAGGTCGCTTGGTGATGCTAGGCGGCCACGGTAAGTCAGAGAACCTCAAAGGAGAGCCTGCAGTCACCTTTGGTAACAACGAAGGCTGGTATGACGACACTTCCGATGGGCCTATCACCGCAACCGTGGTATATAACGAGCAAACGCTCACGGTTAAACCCGCCTGGGTGATTTGCGCGCCACCAGATTACGCGCCGCTACAAAAGTCGGTACGTACCATGTGGGATCTTATGCGCGATGTGGCGGTAACGGCAGGTATGCTGCCTGCTCCCAAGAAACCTTCATTCACTCACGATATTTTACCAATTTTCCAACGTATGACCAATCTACAGTGGGTCAACGCTGGTTTCTTGGCGGGCTTTGGTTGGAATAGCCCATTTGACTTTACCAGTGAACAATGGCTCAACCAGCTTTCTAACCCGTCACCTGTTTGGCAAGAAAGACGTCGCACCTTGTATCATAACTTCAGACGTCTTGATACCGAGTTTTCAATAACCAATGACCCTGCCAACGTCGCATCTTGGAACCCCGAGTTTAGTGCGCTATCGCCACAACAATGGCCATGGATTTACGGTGATGCAATGAGCGTTGACGCCAATGACTCACCGCGCCAGTTTAGCTCATTAACCCGCCTACAACTTGATGCTTTGGCGCAGTGGGTTAAGGGTGACTTTATCGCCGATTATGACCCTAAATATCAACCACCAAAAGCGATTGATGACGTACCACTTTGCGAGCAACCGGACATGTTGACACGCGCAGCTATGGAGTTTTGCTTAGCGGATGCGTTTCACCCAGGGTGTGAGATGACGTGGCCAATGCGTACCGCAGGTATGTACAGTGAAGCATATCGTTTACATCATGCTGTCGATACCGCGCCAACGCACGGCATAAACTACGGTCCCGTCATGACCCCAGAGATCACACGCCAGCCTGACGGGCCACTACTCAGTGGGCAGGTTGCAGGTGGGATCACACGCTGGATGGCGATTCCTTGGCAAACTGATACCGCCAGTTGCCGAGACGGTTACAATCAGGCGTATGACCCATATTTGCCGACTTTCTGGCCCGCTCGTGTTCCTAACAACATGCTCAACCAAGACAACTATCAGGTAGTCATTGATGAAAGCAAAACGTTAGAGCAGCGTCAAGCGGCCTTCAATGAAAGAGAGTTTTGGTTAGATGATTTACCTATCGGCCCATCCAACAACTATGAAGCGCAAATCAACTCTATGATCACTGGGTTTTCGCAACTAGCATTAGTACTCGATCAAACCAAAGTTGGCGTTACTAACTTTCCCGCGTCAATGCAGGTGGGTATTACCCCCAGTAACAGCGAGCAACATAAAGCAGTCAAAGCTCGTAAGCTGAGTGAGTTCAATCAGGCTGATAAAGCACTGCTTCGTCCTGATTTAAGCAAAACTGATAAAGCAAATCGTTTTACAGGACGTAAATAATCAATGCGCGCCGAGACAAACCAAAAAACGCAAATTGCCATTGTTGGTGCAGGCATTGCAGGCTGTATTGCTGCACTGGCACTGAGCAAGCATTTTCAGGTCATTTTGTTGGATAAACATACACACCCACTGGCCAAGGCTGGAGAGTGTTTGCCACCAGCGGCTCGGCGCATTTTGAAACTTCTTGGGATTGAACATCTACTTGATAACGGTCCTCACTTGGTCAGTCAAGGCATGCTCTCGTATTGGGGAAGTAGCCAACCTGCTGTAGTAGACAACTTACGCAACCCAGATGGTCTTGGCTGGCACTTAAACCGAACTCAGTTCGAAACACAACTGCGGCTGCAATGCCTGCGCTCTGGGGTACAATGCATCTGGCCTGCCAAGCCCATTACCAGCAAATTTCACGACAACCGCTGGTTCCTTGAGTATGAACACAAACAACAAACACTGAGCCTAAGTGCCAATGTTGTGATTGATGCCAGTGGCAGACATAGTGTATTTGCACGCCAACAGGGTGTTACTCGAAAACAATACGATAAACTTGTGTCTATTTGGCTCAGCGCACAGTTTAGCGTCTCGAAAAATATGGCTTTGATCAGCAGCTCACAACGCGGTTGGTGGTATAGTGCGCCCATTCCATCAGATCAGTTTGGCGAGGCAATAAACAATGCTCAATCACGAATAGTCTCGTGGCAACTCAACGCCGAACAACTGCAAAAGCAAGATCATCAAGATGTTGAACAATTTTTACAGCAAGCTCGGATGACCCACGGCTTTAAAACGCTTATAGAGCAGCTCATACCAAACACTCAAACGCTTCATGGGTTGGTAGCTGCCAATACCTCTAAACTTGAGCAGGTGGCAGGTAAACAATGGTACGCGATTGGCGACACAGCAATGAGCTTTGACCCACTTTCATCACAGGGGATGTACAACGCCATGGCCAGTGCCATGCAGCTTTGCGATATGCTGATACACAAGGGTTTGCACAGCCGTGATACAGCCTGCCACTATCAACAACAAATGGACAAGGTGTGGCAGCACTACCTACATCATAAATCTCTTTACTATAAGCAAGCCGGTATGACGGCCTAATCTAACGCGCCATAGTTCAGCGGATGAACAAAGATGCTTGCACTGCACGATTCCTTTTGAGTAAAAATACAATAAATTAACACTATATACATTATTCTTTAATCTTACTTTGCGATGCTACTTCGTTTTCATTAACCAAGGAACTATCAATGAAGTACGTGTTATTCGTTGCAAGTATGAGCATTGCAACACTTGCTGGCTCAAATACAGTTGCCGCCCACTCTTTTCATGTCACTCCCTTTTTACAAACTGCATCGCCCACCAGTATGTGGATCAGCTGGGAAACCAGTGGGGGTGACGAGTCTGTTGTACTGTGGGGCACCAGCACAGCACTCTCTATGCAAACCGCTGGCACGAGTAGAAAAGGCAATTTACTTAGCCGCATTCACGAGGTGCAGCTAACCGAGCTACAACCCGATACCGTTTACTATTATCGTGTTAAAACTGGGGATGCTTTGAGTGATATTCACAGCTTTAGAACGCCTCCCACTGCTGCACAAGAAAAAAGCGCGCGTATTCTTGCTATGAGTGATATGCAGCAGGATTTAGCGAACCCAAATAAGTTTCGAGAAGTAATAAACAATGGCGTGATCCCATATGTTGAAAATACCCTAGGTGTGAGCCTACACGATGGCTTAAACATGACCTTGATCCCAGGCGATCTGGTAGACAACGGCAATCACTACGACAGTTGGCGCAACACATTTTTTGGCCCCATCGCACCGCTTGCACGTCATGTGCCTACCTACCCAGCCCCAGGTAATCATGAGAACGACTCCGAGCATTTTTTCAATTACTTTAACCTGCCCAAAAATGGCTCGCCGAATCATTTAGAGCACTGGTGGTATCAAGATCACTCAAATATTCGAGTGGTATCGTTAGACACCAATACCGCCTATCGAACAGATGTGCAATTACAATGGCTTGATACCCTGTTAGCACAAACTTGTAGCAATACAGATATAGACTTTTTGTTCGCCCAAATGCATCATCCTCACAAGTCTGAAATGTGGCTTGCTGGAGAAACTGATTACAGCGGGCAAATTGTTGCGAAGTTAGAGCAGTTTTCAAGCGCTTGTAATAAGCCCAGTATTCACTTTTTTGGCCATACACACGCCTATTCACGTGGAACCAGTCGCGATCACACACATGCCATGGTCAATGTTGCATCCGCTGGCGGAAATTTAGATTATTTTGATGAATATGCTCAAGCTGATTACACCGAATTTTCAGTGAGCCAAGACGAGTATGGGTTTGTGGTGGTTGATGTACAAGCAGGCGACGATCCCGCCTTTGAGATCAAGCGTATCTCCTTAGGTGATGAACAAACCCCGCTCAATAACACCGTTCGCGACACCTTAAAGGTCAGACTCAATAACACCGCGCCATATACCCCTGAAATCCTCTGGCCACAAGCAGGTGATATTCACCCAAGCTGTAATACTGCGGTGGCATCATTGTTTGCCGATGCGGATTTAGACAAATTTGGCGCAGCCCACTGGCAGGTTAGCGCTCAGTGTGACGACTTTTCTAACCCTGTATTTGATACTTGGTATCAGCATCAAAATATCTGGAATGAACGCGATACCCGCGCAGGTAAAGTACCAAATCGGGTCACGTTATCCGGCTTACAAAGCAACCAGCAATATTGTCTTAGAATGCGTATGCGTGACCGTGCATTGGCGTGGAGTGAGTGGTCCTCACCCGTTGCCTTTAGTACCACACAGACCACATCGCTCAGCCCTAACCTACTACTTAACCCTGAGGCAGACCAAGGTGTTGAACATTGGCAAGGTGCAGGTCCAATTGAAAGCCTAACAGCCAACCAATGCGACTCTGTCGCCCCTTACAGCGGTGAGCATTTTTTTGCTGTTGGTGGTATTTGCAATAACGAGCAAAACGTCGGCACGGCCTTCCAGCGTGTTGATGTAAGCGACTATGCAATCATCATCGATCAAGGCTCGATCAAAGCGCATTTCCAAGGTTTTATGCGCAACTTTAACGGCAGCGACATTGCGCAAATTCACTTGGAATTTAAAGATGCACAAGGGCAAATACTAGGCACCAGTGACACATTACAAGGTGCTAATTCTAGCTGGCAAGCATTCACCAACAGCACCACAATCCCAGCCCAAACCCGTTATATTGATTATGTGCTAACAGGCACGCGCAAAAATGGCACCGACAATGACAGCTACTTCGATTCCCTTAGTCTAAAAATACAAACCCAGAGCGTTAACTGCCCTGTGATATCAGACCGTGGACCAACCGCGGCGCCTAGTGAACATATCACTCAAGCGCAAACACCGTCGGGTAACTTATTGCAAAACCCAGGCGCTGAAACGGGCACAAATGGTTGGAGTGGCACAGGGCCGATTGAATCGCTAAGCGCAGGGCAATGTGACGCCGTAACTCCCTATGAAGGCAATCAGTTTTTTGCCGTTGGCGGTGTTTGTGCCAATGAGAGCGCATCCGGCAGTGTAGCGCAACGTATTGACTTACAAGATATTAGCGAAGCAATACAAGCAGGTAATGTGTCTTTGAATTTTGGCGGTAAGATACGTAACTACAGTGGCAATGATACGCCCGCGATCAAGCTATCATTTTTCGACGTCAGCGGAGGGTTAATAGCAGATAGTCAAACGCTTAGCTCACAAAGCGCACAGTGGCAGAGTGTTTCTGCAAATGCGTTATTACCCACGAATACCGCGTTTGTGGACTTTGTTATGACAGGTACACGCAACCATGGTTCAGACAACGACAGTTATTTTGATGCGTTGTTTTTATCTGTGAGTGAATAGATAACCCATCTTATAGGTGGCCACAACGCCACCTATAAGATGGCGATTATAACTGGTACTGGCAAACAAGGCTAAAATGTCTCTATAATGAGAAAAACTTTGCTCAGCTGCTAACTATATGACGTTAAAAGACATTGACTCTCTGGAACGCGAACTTGCTAACCTTCGTTTGCAAGTCGATTTACTTTTGGCACCCAAATGTACCTCGTTGTCGAATAAACCCTACCCTTTAGGCCGCTGTTTAGAAATTCGCGATGCAATGTTTAAGTTGATTGAGCAACACCTGCACAATGACCCTTCAGCTTTATCTCCCATGCGCCAATACATGCAAAAAACAAATATGCCATTGACAAAAGTATGGGGATCACTCAGAGATGAATATTTTCAAAATGCCATGGTTGTCGGTAAATGGTACATCGACTGCGCCAACGACACCGTAAATGCTAATAAGCCCAGAATTGAAATAAAGCCGCTTGCTGAGTCAGGTTTTTCGGCCATCCAGAGCTTTGAACAATTTGTAAAAATCGCACAGTCCTACTGGCAAGTTTCGGTTTATAAAAATTCAGTGTTTCCTGCTTTGGCTCCATATCTGCCTTTGATTTGTAAAAACAAACACGGCACAGTGTGGCTAGCAGCTGCCAATGACGACACGATAAAAATGGCTATGGACAGTAATTTCAGCCTATCCGAACGTATTCTTAAGCAACTGCCTGAGCCACCTGATTCACTGCTTAGTAGCTGGCAGTTGAGCACAAAAAGCCATAGTAAAGCGCGTGATGAGTTGCTCAGCCACTCAGGTGACCCCATAGATTATTGCCGAGAATATCAACATGCTAATTTAGCAACCAATATCGAGTTCAGAAACCGAGTGGTGAGAGCGTTTATCAGCATACCAAAAATGCCTTGATTTACGACCACTTAACTCAATATCGTTAACTGATAACAGGTTGCAACGGCCCCTAGATCCTCTCATCCAATCTGTTGATTGCCTGCTTTTATTACGCATTTTCTTCAGTAAAATTTTATATCAAAGTTGCCGTTTTTGTTGCATGACATACAATAATAAAGGATTAGTTTTGATCTCGTAGTACTCTGAGGAATCAAATGATAGACGCTGAGCAGATGACCGCAGTACTCGCGGCGTTACCCGATCCTGCCTTTTTAATTTCTCGCAGTGGTAGATATGTGGCCATTTATGGAGGCCAGGATGAACGTTATTATCACGATGGTAGTAGCCTAGTAGGTCAATATATCAGCGACATAATCAAACCAGACAAAGCGGCTTGGTTTATCGCCACCATTGAACGTGCATTGGCTTCTAAAGTACTCCTCATTGAGGAGTATGAACTGAGCAATAAAGATGTAAACGGCTTACCTGATGAGGGGCCTTCTGAGCCTATTTGGTTTGAAGGACGCATTAAAGCGCTGGATTTTAAAATAGATAATGAAGATGTTGTTCTTTGGGTGGCCAGTAATATTTCACAACGTCATGAGCTTGAAACACGCCTCAGAGCACAAAGCGACACCGATCAACTGACCGGTTTATTCAATCGCCGTAGATTAAAGCGAGAGCTAAGTTATCACTTTAATGCTTTTAGAAGGCATGGCTACGCGGTGTCGCTTCTCATGTTCGACCTAGATCACCTCAAGCTGCTCAATGATACCTGCGGACACCATGCTGGAGACTCTGCTATTCGTAAGATTGCACAGATTTGCACAGAAACATTGCGACAAACAGACATCACCTGCCGTTTTGGTGGCGACGAATTTGTTGTCGTTCTGCCACATCTCACTCTGGAGCATGCAACGGTTACCGCTGAACGTTTACGGACGTCAGTTGAGCAGGCACTTTTGAATAACCATCAACTGCATACACAGGAAAATATGCCTGTCAGCATATCTATCAGTATTGGCGTGACTCAAATCTCACCACAAGATAAGTCCTATGAACAAGCCTTACAGCGGGCCGACAGCGCCTTGTATCAGGCCAAACGAGGCGGTCGCAATAAAGTCGTCACTGCTTGAGCACTAAACAGCGTGATTAACGGACCTGTTTGCGAAAAAGTTTTAACCGCTTTGTTGCGCCTATCAATGTTTCAGACAAAAAAACAAACTAAATTCACCCCAGCTTCATTGGCTTATCAGCTTTTCACAAAGTGATAACAACGTCACAAATTTTGCTGCCCTAAACTTAGAGTAACAGGCAATAAAAAATAGGTGATGTATGAGAAAATACCTCAAGTGGATAGCCGCAAGCTTGATGGTGCTTGTAGGCATAGCAGCCATACTCATAACATGGCCAATGCTCACACAAGACGAATACACTCACAGGCAGGTCAAAGCGATAGCCCCTGCTAGCAATAATCTGTTACTGGATTTCTATCCTCATATTTCGACGGTTACACGCCCTTTAGAAACATTTACTTTCCCCATTGCGCTTGGTGAGATTGGCCCCAGCAAAAACCTCTATTCTGGTCCCAATCAGTACCCTTTCTTTTGCATGACGCTAGACTCAGGGCTAGGCCAGCCAGAAATCGACAACCAACAAGGCTTTGGTGTGCCCGTTTACGATGAACAAAAAAAGGTGATCGGATATAGTAAAGATTGTGGCGTAAAAACTCGACTCTCCTACTTTGCAATTGACGAAAACCTACAGCCTTACCCCATTTCCAGCGAAGCACTACACACCAGCACAGACAAACTATTCAAAGTCGAACAAGGTACAATCAACCGCTTTATCTACACGCTGATTATGCCTGTTTCAGTGGATGAAGTCGGCGATAGGCTAGCAAAATCACAATGGAATCAACGCTTAATCTATCAATTTAATGGTGGCTCAGGCATTGGCTACCGACAAGGCAGACAAAGCGCTTGGAAAGTGATGAAGCGCCAAGCTCAACAATTGCTCGACGGCTACGCGGTCATCAGCTCCAGTGGTAACAAAACCAGTTACACCTATAACATGTTGTTGGCCGAAGATACCGCTCGAAGAGTAAAAGAACAATTTACTAGCCTCTACGGCGAGCCCATTTATACCGTGGGTATTGGTGGTTCTGGCGGCGGCTTAGCTCAATACCTAATAGGCCAAAATAGTAGCGGTATTTTGGATGGCTTAATTCCTCTTTACAGCTATCCAGATATGATCACCCAAACCACCTACGCGCTGGACTGTGATTTACTCAATAACTACTTTACCTTCAGGGCTAAAAATCGCAAAGCATGGCGGGATTGGGAGCGCAGACGCTTAATCGAAGGCATGAATGCCATCAATGACTTTCCACAACGAGCAGGATTCTTGCAACCGCTTAATCAGTTAATGGCTGGCTTTGTTCCGTCATTTCCAAAGGGTAACAGCGAATGTATTAATGGCTACTTCGGGCTCTCAGCCTTTATCAATAACCCCAAACAGGGTTTTTTACGCCAGTTTTTTGCCAAGCCCGTAGTAGCGCAAACAAACTGGAGTTACTGGCAGGACATGCAACATGTGTTTGGTACAGATACCGATGGCTTTGGACAAAGCACATGGGACAATGTAGGTGTTCAGTATGGGCTAAAAGCGCTGCTTGATAAAAAAGTCACGATGGCTGAGTTTTTAGATATCAACAAAAACATCGGCGCATGGAAATACCAAAACCAAATGCATCGTGAGCAGATAGTCACACCGCTCGGCACGCAAATTCCGTTGTGGTTATCACTGTGGGGCAGCGATAACATCACTGAATCTAAGAGTTATTCAGCACCTCGCCATCATGGTTCTTTGCAAGCCATGGAAGCCGCATACCGCTCAGGCCAAGTATTTATTGGTCAGGTCCATTTGCCCATTATTGATGCTCGTCATTATTTAGAAAATGATTTAGATATGCATCACATGTCAGCTTCATTTTACAGCCGCCTGCGCATTGAAAGCGCTCAAGGACACCATAAAAATCACGTGATTTGGGTAGCACACAAAGATCATGACCCAACCACACAAGCGTTTGCCATGATGGATAAATGGTTGAGCAATATAAAACAGCATACGCCTGAAGGTATCATTGCAGCTAAACCTCATGATTTAAAAGATACCTGTTTTAATGCCGATGGCAGTACTTTTGCAGCAGGTAACCACGTATTTGACGGCAGCTGGAATCAGCAAAATGATGGTGCCTGCCAGTCTCGCTTCCCGATGTATAGTACCAGCCGCATTGAGGCGGGTGCACCTTGGGCTGGCGATATATTCAAATGTGCACTGATAGATGTAGACACCGCGGTGCGCCAAGGCATGTATGGCAAAGACATCACCACCAGAGAAATTATTGCCCTTAAAACAATTTTTGTTGAGGGGGTATGCGACTACAGCCAAGGCGATGTTGGTCGACCAAAAGACATTTAACCTGAACTCGGGATAAGCGACATGCTACAGCACTGCGCTTTTGTGTATTTCTGCGCTGAGCTACACAACAATTGCAGCGCTTATATGCCTTATCTCTGGCAATATTATGATTGAATTTACTTTATCATATCCATTGAATGCGGGTTATTTGGCCTATTTTTGTATTTATATTTTTGCTATAGTTTTGGGCCAATTTAGGTGACAGGAAAGAACATGGAAGCACTATTTTCATACGGCACATTGCAACAATCCCAAGTGCAACTAGACACCTTCGGCCGCCTGTTAGAAGGTGAACACGACACCTTACTGGGTTACCGAGTGGACGAAGTAAAAATTACGGATGCGGCGGTTATCGCAAGTAGTGGTAAAGATATCCACCCAATTTTGGTACGCACCGGTGACAAAAGTGACACCGTTAAAGGCATGGTCTTTTTAATAACGGATGATGAGCTGACACAAGCTGATAACTACGAAGTGGATGAATATCATCGTGTGATGGCCACGCTTGCCTCCGGTAAGCAGTGCTGGATCTACGCTGCTGCTGAGTAAAGTTATGACCAAAACCGAAAAGCGCCTTGAGAAGGCGCTGATACAACAGCTCACACAAGCATGTGAAGCGCTTAAAGCAACCTGTCCAAGCTTTTGCTATTTGAGCCACACAGGGTCCATGAAAAAGCTAGATGCAACCCTTAAAGTCCAATTATACTGCGCACAGCCACTGTCAAAAAGCGAGCTATCACAAGCACTTGTACACCTCAATCACCACCTTGAGGCGCTCAGTTGTTCATTAAAAGCTCATCAGGTTAATGTAATAATCGAGCCAACAAGCTGATTTGTATTAATTTGTTATTTTTTGTTAGTTACTATTTTATATACACCTCAGCTTGATTAATATCATCACACTTCTATTTGCGTACATTCTTATAAGGATATCTCATGCGCCATTTCAAGCTTACCAGTGCTGCTTTGTGTTGCCTACTCGCTAGTGCTTGTTCAACCGAAACCACAAATTCAAACGATGTAAAAACCGAGGCAATTTGGTCTGATATTTACGTTACCTCAAATGGTAATGACAGCCGAGTGATTGCAGAGCTCAATGTTAGTAGTCGCAAAGGGAATAACCTCAACCTAGTTAGCGGAGATAAGTTATCGGTCACAGCCAATAGCACCACCAAAGATATGGAAAAAGACGTAGACTTTTTCGATATCGACTACCGCGTAACCTTTCCATATTTTGCTCAAGATACTGAATATGAGATAAAGCTGTACCGCGCAGAAGAGCAAATCACGCTCAAAAGCAAGGTCACTTTGCCACAGGCCATTGATATTTTAGCGCCACAAACCGAGCAAACCTTCCCCGTTGATGAGGTTTTGGACTTGCGTTGGATTAAAGCAACAAGCCCGAAAGACAATGAATCCTTAAAAATTACCATTTCCAGTGTGTGTAAAAACGGCGATGAAGAGATAAGCAGCTCTCATATTCTCAGTGATGTTGAAGACGATGGTAAAAAATCAATCGACTTTGAAGCCCTTGAACTTTTCAAAAATGAGAAGCTAAACAATAACTTTGATTGTACTGTTAACTTTGAATTTGAACGTCGTCGCTACGGTACTACTGACAGCCGCTATGCATCAGGAAGTCGTACTTATGCCATCTCCCACAACAAGTTAGACAACATAAATATCACCCTAAAGTAGCACCCCATACAACGGTAAGTAGACAATTCTATTACTTACCGTTCCCAAATTTAATAAAAATATAATTTTAGTTCCCTAAAAACAAACCTATAAGGTAGGCTATACTGACAAGCTTAAGACAAGTGCACGGAAGAGCGGAGATTTCTTGTCTAGAAGAATAAAAAACAAACTGTAACTAGGAAGTTTTTCAAAGGATCTGGTTACAAATAAAATTTTTTGGAACAATCAAGCTATGTCGCTCACACAGTTTTCAGATGAATTTATCACCTCAAGCTTTACCTCTGAACACTATGAACTCATTCACAAAATTGGTGAAGGTGGTTTCGGTAAGGTCTTTAAAGCAAAGCATAAAAACACTAATCAACCCGTTGCCATTAAATTTCTCGCCTTAGAACCTCACTGCGAAGAACAAAAAAAACAACGCTATATTGAGCGCTTTAAACGTGAAACCGAGTTAAGTAGTCAACTTCAGCACCCACATATCGTCCGCTTGCTCGATAGAGGTCAAGTGAATGAAGATATTTTGTATGGCGTATTCGAATACGTCGAAGGCGTATCACTTCGAGAATACTTAACCACAGAGCAAGCGCTTGATTCAGTCGTCGCCACCGACGTAATGCTACAGGTTTTAGATGCGCTGATACACGCGCACAGCAAAGGTATTATTCACCGCGATATTAAACCGGCCAACATCATGTTGACCAAATCCGGTGCCAAGACCTACGCCAAAATTCTCGACTTTGGTATTGGTACTTTGGTAAATGAAAGCCGCCAACCGGACTTTAATACCCTAACACTCACACAAGAAACGCTGGGCACACCTTCTTATAGTGCACCGGAGCAACTGCGCGGTGAACCGGCTTCTGCTAAATCTGATTTATACGTGTGGGGCTTAGTATTCTTAGAATGTTTAACCGGATTACCCGCTGTGACCGGTAACAGTATTGCGTCGATATATCATAAGCAGCTCAGTGACGTACATATTCCCATTCCCAGTGCATTGCTAGGCCATCCACTGTCAGAGTTACTGCGCAGGGTACTACATAAAAACGCCACGGAACGTGTGATCACTGGCGCTGAAACATACTCAGAACTGTCAAAAATGAATGTCTCTAACCTTGTTGGCGTACTGGCTGATGTACAGGCGCAGCATGGCTTTGACGACACCACGGTACTGATCCGCGATGACGACCCAAACCACCGAGCGGTACAAGAATACACCGCGTTGACGGAGCGCAAACAGCTCACCGTGCTGGCCGTCAGACTCAGCGTTAAAGCCTTGAATAGTAATGAAAAAGATTATGACGTTATCGACACCGTTTATAAGTCTCAGCGTAACAATCTGATTGACATTGCCACCCGTTACGGTGCTTATCACGTCGGTAATTTGGCTGACACCTGTTTGTTTTATTACGGCTATCCCGTTGCCAGCGACAACGATGCCCGATTGTGTGCCCGTACTGCCCTTGAAATGGTCAGTGAGCTAAGCAAACGTAACGCCCTGATGCATGAAGCCCACAATGTGGCTATAAATGTTCATGTGGGAATGCACACTGGGGTATTTATTACCTACGCCAACTCGATACCAGAAGGGTATAACGCCAATATCGCCGTGGCGCTTGCCCGAGAAGCGGGCGAAAAACAAATTTTATGTACCTCAGAATCACGCGCCATACTGGACTCCTATTCAGAGTTTACGTCATATGGACAAAGCCAGTTCGGGCCAATTTTTGAACCTGTCAGCATCTACAATCTAGTGGGTGAGCGACGTGTTGAAGCCTTTGGCTTTATGCGCGGTACACGTAACAATCATGAACTGATTGGTCGACATCACGAGCTAGAGCAAACGCTTTCGATGATGAAACAGCAAACGGACCATACTCGCATTGCGCATATTCACGGTGAAGCGGGGATTGGCAAATCAAGGCTGCTACAAGAAATTCGTGCCAATGCACCACAGTTCCAGCACTTAGTTGCTCAGTGTTTACCCGAACACCAAAATAACGCGCTCTACCCTATTTTGACGTTAGTTCGTTACTTGTTTAATACCTCTAACCTCAACGCCAAAGCCGCCATTGAACTGTTCAGCAAATATCTAAGTGAGCAAGATGATGCGCTCAACACAGAGCAAGCACTGCCCATTTTGCTGGTTTGGCTCAATATAGATTTAGAAGACGAACTACAGCCTTCGGCACTGGCGCCGGATGCGCAAAAAGAGTTGCTATACAACGGCCTAAGCGCCCTACTTTTAGCCAATCAACATGCTTTAAATGAGTTTAAACTTTACATAGTGGAAGACATTCACTGGGCAGATAGCTCAACACTTGAGTTTATTCATCATTTTGCACAAAAACTCGCTGGCGGTCATGTGCTACTGAGCACTTCACGACAAAAAGTACCAAGCCAGTTGCACGACCTGACCCTAATGGAAGTGAACCTACAAAAACTCACCGAACAGGCAACGGAAGATTTTATTGTTAAGCTATTTGATGGCCGCGATGTTGAGCGTAAAGTACTGGATGTACTCATCAGCCGCACAGACGGTATTCCACTGTTTATAGAAGAACTAGTGGGCATGTTGAAGCAAAAAGGCTTAGTGACAGACAACGCAGGACGCATCGACTTTGTAAACCCAGACAAGCTTGACCAAGTACCAACCAGCTTACGTGAGTCACTACAGCAAAAGCTCGATAGCCTGCAATACGCCAAAGAAACCGCACAACTCGCCGCTACCATCGGCCGAGAGTTTGAATACGACCTGCTCGTCGCCGCCTCTCCTTTGAGCGAAAACCAAGTACAAAACGACTTAAACGAACTAATCGCCAATGACCTTATCATCCACCAACGCAGAGTCGAAAACGACAGTTATATCTTCAAACACGCTCTGGTAAGAGATGTCACATACGAAAGCATCCTAGATGACGTAAAGTGTAAAATTCACAAATCAGTAGCTGTTTCTTTAGATCAACAATATTCACGTAGCCAATCCTGTGAACCAAATCTTATTAGCTTTCATTTTGAGGCAGCAAACTGCTTCGAATCCGCCGCAGAGTGGGCAAAGAAATCAGTTCTTGATTTAGTAAAGAAATACTCGTACCGCCATGCTCTAGATGTCGCTCAGCACGCTGAACACCTTGCTGAAAAGATCACTGATCACAGCAGAGCAATTCAACTTAAGGGTGAATTACTAGACGCAATTTATCCATGCTATGTAAGTACTTATGGGACTGCATCACCTCAAACATTTGAGTTTCGCGTTAAATTAGAACAAGTATTTTCATCTAATGCTATCAGTGATACCACGGAGGTTATGGTGTCAATCAAGAATAAGCTTGATTGGATTAATTTTATGGAGCTTTTTTATTGTGGTGGAGGCCCGAAAACGATTGAGTACGGTCTATCTCTCATCGAGAAGTACAGAAACGACAACGACTATAATAAACAAGCGGTTACTCTAGCCCATTTAATTTTATCATTCCTTTTTGAAGGCGATTTAGATCAGTCAGTCAATTGCTTTGTAACTATCAAGAAAACACTACTGGATAAAGTTGACAGTGATTACATATTGAATCAGTATGGGATTGATATTGAACCATTTTCCTATTCTGTTGCATCATTGAGTTATCTTCATAAAAACGATATATCGACTGCAGATGTGTGCACTCTAAAAGCAATAGAAACAGCTTCGGGACACTCCGCATGTCATGCTACAGCAATGGCATATCTATTCAGAGCACTATTAAAAGCGTACTTGAATCAAACCAATGAAGTCATAGATATTGGCGATCGATATTTTTCAAATATCTATGAAGAGAGAAACTTCTCTTACTACCAAGTATATTTAAACTTCCTCTTAGCATGCTTTAAAGGTGAGCTCGCAAAGTCTGAAGAAATCATCATGGGAATAGCTGAGTCAAGTCAAGATTATGCTACAGGGTGGTACATAGTATTTTTGGCCCTACATTTAAATTCAAATAATGAATGTGAACGCGCGAAAGAGATCCTTCAGTACTCTTTCGAAAAATCTAAAAAGAATAGAGAACTACCTGCGTTACCTGCCATTCTCAATGCCTTATCAACAGTTGAGATTAAACTTCGGAACTTTACTGAAGCTAAGAAATACTTGAAAGAGTCTCTTACCTTAAGTCAAGAGCAAGATAATTTGTTTTTCTTACAAGAAGCACAAAAAATACTAAGAAACATTCCAACAACCTAAAAGGAAACGTTATGTCAGAACTAGACGCAAATATTAAAGAAAATAACGCACATGGCGATGAAAACCCACTTTGGGGCTTCGAGAAAGATGCTGAGTGGAGAAATGCATTCAGAAGATTGATTAGCTATTCATGGATTTCCGATGAAAAACTAAATGAAGTAATCAACAACCCTATGGAAATGATGTTGAAACTATCAGACTACACTCCCCCTGCTGGTTTATATATCCGATTCAGAGGGATGACTAGCAATAAAGAGGTTATTGAAACCCCCCCTTATAACGAGTTTAATAAAGATGGGTTGGTAAACTACAGTTATGATGAAAGCTTTATTGAAAAAATGCATCCAATCAATGGTTGGATTGAAGCTGCAAGTCACTTGCCAACAGAAGTAATTTTTACACTTCCACCTGCTCCTGAAAATAACGATGTGAAAGCGTATGCGCTAGCTGACTACGAAGCTAAAGGTAAGGAAATGCCATTTAGCTGTTGCTAAAAGATATGGAGAGGCTACAAGCCTCTCCACAGGAAATGATAATGCCACATAAAATTTTTGATGCTGATAGACATGTAATTGAGCCTGTTTCTCTTTGGGAGAAATATACCAATAAAAAAATTTTTTCAAGATTCCCCATTTACTTAAAGCAAATAGAAAATGATGACCATGAAATCCCCCCTGTTTTAATGATTGGAGACCACCCCGTTTTAGATCACTGGCATGAGCAGATACAAATTGCAGCGGCACACGAAAATGGAAAAAGCCTTGTAGAACGGACTATAGCCACGACTGCGGAAGGGCAATTAATGTCAATGAATGACTCCGCCATCAAAGAGTCATTACTATTTCCAAGTTTCGCCATGTACATTGTTAATCACGATAAAATAGATGCTGAGGCTTCTCTAGAGTTTGCTAAAGCTTACAATAGCTGGCTTTATGATTACATTGGTTCTCATAATGATAGGCTGCATGGTGTTGGTATTATAAGTCGCCATGACCCAAAAAACATGGTTGAACAGCTTGACGATATAGTTAAGCGTGGCTGGAAAGTAATCAAGCTCAGACCTGAGGTAATAAAAGGTCGCTCTTTAGGGCATCCCGATTATGAAGAGTTTTGGAATCAATGTGAGCAGCTAAACTTAACCGTTGCTATTCACGGCGGAACCCATTTATTTGGTAACACTGTTGGTACCGACAGATTTACAAGTCGCTTTGGGCTGCATGCATGTTCACATCCTATTGAAATTCAGATGGCATTTTTATCATTGCTAGAATCAGGAGTAGTAGAGAGATACCAGAACTTAAAGTTTCTGCTCCTAGAAGCGGGCTGTTCTTGGATACCTTATTGGCTTTGGAGACTTGACAATATTTGTTATACCGAATTCCCTACCCTTATCAAAGACACAATCAAGCAGCCGCCATCAGAGTACTTTAAGCGAAATTTTTGGGTAACCGTTGAACTAGGTGAACCAAGTATCCAAGATTGTATTAAAGCCATTGGTGATGAAAAGCTCTTATACGGTAGTGACTTTCCACACCCCGATCATATTCATTTAAACGATACGGATATAAGATCTGAGTTGCGAGAGATTGAAGCAGAGCAGGTTGATAATATCCTTTATAACAACCATAAGAACATTATTTAGCATGCTAGTGTCTACATATCATTGGAATCCTCATGCCAAAGTCTACTTTAGTGAAAAAATTGGATTCTTGGTTAGTTTTAGCAACAACTTATACTTGTTTAAAAGTGACGAATTCCCCGATTTAAAATGCATTGGAAAATCAGCTCCATTCACTGGCGACATTGATAGAGAAATTCAGCTAATGCGTAACATTGAGTTGTTGAGAAAAGCTTCACTTGTCGTTGATAAGGATAAGTATGTCGAGGAGGTTTCACTAGAAAACATTGAGCCGCTACTGAATACGATTGGGGTAAGAGTTCTGAACATTACAGAGCACTCTGGCCTAACAAAAATAGATGTGTCGCATCAAACAAAACAAGCCACTATTTTACATAGCAATGACACGCTCATCGTTTCTAAATCAAGAGCAAACCTAGTTGACTCAATAGCCCAACTGTATTTATCAAATAACCCTATACACCAATTTGTTACTACATCGAATAGCGAAGTTAGTTGCTACAAACCTATTCATATACGAGACGCTCACTTTGAGACAATAGTAAGTAGCAACTTGATAGAGTCCGCCATTGAAAACATAAACACCTCCCCCGAACTTATCGCTGTTGAGATATCGTTGTTAGAGTGCACAGCAACGGTGCACTCCGTTGCACATTTAACAGAAAAGCCACTCCTTTTGCGTAACAATAACTCAAATAAAGTTAAGCTTAAAAGTGTTCTATGTCGCTGGGATCAGGATGGAGGCTCACGAGCAATTCCTCCCAAAGAAACACTCGAAAAACTAAAGCCCTTTATTTGTGACAAATTCGGTATAGTGACTCACATTGAAGTGTTAGAGGTGTGTGGCAACAGCCCTGTAAAAATATATAGAACGGGCTTTTTCCGAGGACCTCACACAACTCTAGGCAAACACAACTCTTCTTTCGTGCAAATTTGTTTGGGCAAAGGTGTTACTCCGGCACAATCTCAAGTCAGTGGCATTTGTGAAGCCATTGAACGGAAAAACGCACAGTTCATTGGCAATGAACAATATAAGTTATCAACACCATGTGAACTGAGAGCTAGATATATAACTTTTAATGACCTGCTGCCATATAGCGACTCACAGTATCACTGCTTTGCAGATGTAGAATCCCCAGAATCTTTAAGAAAACAAGCTGTTATTCGCTATGGTTCAGAACCTGTGCATTGGTATAAGTTATGGTCGCTCACAAATAATGAAAGCGTATATGCCCCTCTTGTTTGCTGTTTTGCAAATACACCATTTACTGATACCAAATATGGTTTTTGGCACTCCAATGGTTGTGCTGCTGGTAACAACTTTGAAGAAGCCATTTTGCAAGCCCTGTTTGAACTGATAGAACGAGACGCAACAGCTATTTGGTGGTACAACAAAGTTAGTCGCCCAAGTTTTGACCTCTCTTTGATAGATACGGAATACTTCGATCCTTTAAATAATAGTCTAAGCCAAACTCACGAATTTTGGGTACTTGATATCACAAATGATCTAAGTGTTCCCGTGATGGCAGCTATAGGCAGGAACAAAGAAGATGGAGGCTTTATATTTGGATTCGGGTGTCACATAAAACCTGAAATGGCGGCGCAAAGAGCGTTAACAGAGCTATGTCAATTGATCCCTATCCGCGATCAAAATGAAGCTCCATTCGACTTTAACACTATATCAGACGAAAATTATCTGTATCCGAACAATCACCAAACAGGCCAGAGTCATACTTCTCAATACTCAAATGATATTAAAGAATGTGTTTTTCAAATCATCAATACGCTAAAAAATAGCGGTTTAGAAGTGTTAGCATTTGACTATACGCGCAACATATCCCCCATGCACACAGCCAAAGTATTCGTTCCAGGCCTTTGCCACATCTGGCCTCAACTGGGCAACCCGCGTTTATACGACACGCCAGTCGAACTTGGCTGGTTAAATGAACCGCTAACGGAGCAGACAATCAATCAGCAAGGTTTATATATTTAGAGAGAAACATTTATTTATGGCCATCTATTAAGTAGGAATTCATATGATAAATGAATATCTTTATGAAACGTCATGAGAAGATAAGTGTTAAAGTCCAGCTTTGATATAAATAAGGATAGATTTTATGAAAGAAACAAACACGTCTAATGAAGATTTATTAAATCTTAGACTATTATTTATGCGATGTATTTCTTCAATTTGGAACAATGAGAAGTCAGCGGATCATAAGAATCAAAGCATAAATGATGTTGTATACACTGTACTGGGAAAAAGCGTCAATAACGATCCTGCATCTATTCTTAATGCTGTTCGACAAATCAATAACATGCTAAGGACAGATGAGGGGG
>NZ_JAKFZQ010000016.1:0-123260 GCF_021654245.1 Pseudoalteromonas sp. MMG022
CTTGACTCCACTTTCCTACAAGGAGTTTTTGGATCAATTGAACTATTTTAATTGAAGCCAGCTCTATTTTTTTCTTATTTACATCATTGATAAAAAACGGCCAAGGATTAACTCTGTATTCATAGGTCGCCAATCTCCCTGGAGCTAGCTCAGTCAAGTTAGCACTTGATTGAGCCACTCCTTGAATATACTTACTTTGCAGTAACTCACCGTTGAGAACAGAAAGTTTACTCACATAGTTTCTTACAACACTTTCTACCACACAATTCCCCTGTAAATAACTAGATAGCTCTACTTTCCTTGATGTAGAAATGGATAGAATTTAATTAAACTGAAGATAAAATAAAGGAAAAATATAATGAATGTTTGTTCTGGAATAGTTAAACCTAAAAAGGTCCAGCTTACCTCAGAACATTCTGAAGAACCTGCAAACACTTTTGTTATAATCTGAGCAAAACTAAAGGTATCGATGAGATAGTCTAAGCTCGGCAAACAAGACGGTAGCTCCGATGCTGGTGTATTTTGTAGCCATACATGTCGCCCCGCAATCCCCATACCTGCTGCGCTGAAAAAAACACTAAACAGTCTAAAAGTAGCACTTACCTTAGCCTTATTGCGGCTTAGGTATTCCGATAATATGGTTATAAATAGTAAAACAAAAACACCTCTTTGCACTAAGCATAAAGGGCAAGGCATCATTTTAAACCCGTACTGCATAATCACAGCAATAATGAGAAATACTATGGTTAGAAGAGAGGCAACTAATGTTGCTCTCCCATAAATAAAGTCTGAATTCACTCTCGCACGCCCCTATTACTTCAAGCTTGCAACATGTAACAACAACTCTGTGAAGTACTCATCATATTGAGAGCCCTTTTTATAATCACTTACCTTGTATTTACCATTGATAATAAAAGTAGGTGTACCCTCCACTTGATATTTCGAGGCCAGTTTATTGTATTTTTTAATTAACTGCTTTTCTTCGATGTTTTTAAGTGCCTGTTGATACTGAGATTCAGATACACCTTGCTCTAGTAAATATGCTTTAACGCCTTCCATATTTTCTAGCTTGTTATAATGCTTTTCACCTTTAATCGGCATTTTGGCAATGTGGAAAGTATACTCATGTAACTCCTCCATTAAGTCCAATTCGCTTAACAGTAAAGCTGTTGTTGCAAATGAGTCTAATTGACTATATCCAAATGTTACTGGCACATGTTGTAAGATCATTCCTTTTGGCATCTGCTTCTTAAATGCTTTTACACTATGCATCGCTCTATAACAATAATGGCAATGGTAGCTGAATATTTCTATCACCTTACCATTTAAACTTTCATCAACAGTTTCCAGCTGCTCATAATCAACCCCTTCTTTAAATTCAGCAGCAACCACTGGGCCAAAAAGTAGACCAAAAAGAAAAGTAAAAATAACGCTAACTTTTTTATTCATGTTTTATCTCCATATGTAATTTTTTTTATTGATACGACTAAATATAAGGTTTAAAAAAGTAAGTCTCTCGATGACTAATTTTTCCGTCTTTGAGTTGGTAAACGTCTGAGAATCGAGTTTCTAAACTTTGCCCTTTGGAATTTTCTCCCTCAAATGCACCAATACACACCAACTTTTCTCCCTCACAAACTAGGTCATTAATGGTGTGAAGCCCCCGTCTTACAACTCTGACATTTTTATAAAAGTTTTCTAAGTCTTCCAACCCTTCAATATTTGAGTACCCGGGGCGCTGATAAACAACATCCGGATGAAAAACTTCAACTAGTCGATCAAACTCTCCTGAGTCGATAATCAAAAACATATTTTCTATTATTATTTTATTTTCCATAACTCGTCCTAAAGAATATTTAGTTTATAATTCCATCTTGTATAGTTTGGTAACTTTGCTCTTACCATAAGCTGATAGTCATTAATAAATGACTGTGTTAATTCACCTACACAGCCTTTACCAACAGTTCGATTATCAATTTCGCACACAGGCAAAATTTCAGCTGCTGTGCCCGTGATAAATACCTCATCAGCAATATATAACTCATCTCGCGTTATCCGCTTACTAACAACTTCAATTCCCGCATCTTTCGCAAGCTGCATAACGGTTTGTCGCGTTAATCCATTTAGGCAGTTCGCTAGTTCTGGCGTATAAAGCACTCCATTGCTGACCATGAAGACGTTTGCACCTGTCGCTTCGGAAACATAACCATCAGAGTCTAAGAGAAAAACATCATCAACCCCCGCATTCTTTGCTTCTCGTAATGCGAGCTGAGAGTTCATATAATTGCCGTTCGCTTTTGCTTTTGTCATCGCTATGTTGACATGGTGTCGCGTGAAAGATGACACGTTCATCTTTATTCCCTGCGCACCATTGCTTGCGTAGTTATATGCAGACCAAGCTATCACCATTAAATGAACCGTATGCTCTCGAGTATCGAGGCTTAGACTCTCACTGCCTAAATAAACCATTGGCTTGATGTAGGCTTCTTTAAGGTTGTTTGCGACAATTGTGTCTTCAATTGCTCGTTTTACTTCATCATGAGTATACGGAATCGTTATATTCATGATCAGAGCACTATCAAACAAACGCTTAACATGCTCGTCTAGCCTGAAAATGTAACTATTCTCGCCATCCGAGTATGACCGAATACCTTCAAAGACGCCCAAGCCATAATGCAATGTGTTGGTCGCACAATGAACAACCGCATCCTCATTCGATTTCAACTCTCCATCTAACCAGATTTTTTCTATATTTCTTATAGACACACATCCTCCTTCAACATGTTTTTAGTACTTAAATAGTCCTTGACGCACAGCTCTTTACAACTCCCAGCATCAAATTTGATGACGCGATCCGCAACATCAAAATAATGATCGTCATGGCTAATCACGATTAGGGTTTTCCCCTTGCTTTTCAATTCAGGAATCAGGTTTCTATAAAACGCTTTCCTAAACTGAGGATCTTGATCCGCTGCCCATTCATCTAGAATAATGATGTCACGGTCCTCTAAGATGGTATTCACCATGGCAAACCTTTTCTTTTGCCCTTGAGAAAGCGCATTAACCGCAAACCCCTCCTCATCTTCTTTAACACGGTCTGTTAGGCCAAAAACCTCAAATAATTCATTTACTTTATTCCGTTCAGCTCGTTCGCCATTATGGTCAAGAATTTCGCGGAATAAATACATATCAGAGTGAATTGCACTAAATAACTGGACATAGCGCTCGGTGTTATTCTTGCCTATTACTTCACTATCCAGTTTTATCGAACCCTGCTCACTCGCAATAAGACCCATCAATAGCTTTATGAAAGTGGACTTGCCACTGCCATTTCCGCCGATGATGAAAAGTACTTCATTACGCTTGATTGATAGGTTAATTGGGCCAAACGAGAATCCTTGGTCAGATTTTTCGCCATATTGATAAGTTAAGTTCTCGATATGTAGATGAGTCCATTGTGTAAACGACTTTACTTCCTCAGCTTTATAAGCTTCTTCAGCATTTGTTTCTTCAAATACAGCTTCAATTCTTTTCGCTGCAATAACGCCATTTGAATATACTTCGATATAACCTACTAACTCTCTGAAGACACCACTAAAATACATCACCGCGACTAAAAACTGTAATGCCACTGCGTTGCTGACAATTCCCTCACTTTTGACAACAAAGCCAAATAGCAAGAACATTGAAACTACCGCAATTGAGTTGTGCACGCCCCATACAAACTGATTACTTCTTTGTAAACGCTCCAAGTCGCTAAGCTGGGGCATAATACGTTGTTCAATTAAAAACTCATTACGCTTGGCATTTATCTGAAGCTCTTTTTTACCAAAGATAAGTCCTTTATATTTTTCTATTAGCCCATCCTTTTTACTTCTCAGACTATCTCCAATATTGGTCGCAACTTGAAAATAGCCTCTAGATAAAAAGACATTGAGTACCATCACTGCAACCAAAAACATAAATAAATACGGTGACAAACTCGCTAAATAAAGCAGTGCCAGCAGCATCGTGATCATGTTGTAGAAAAGCATGGGTAGGTTCGCAAATGTTTGAGAAACATTGTCTACGTCATTCAATAGCACATTGTAAAGCCGTGTTTCTCCAAGTTGCTGTATTCTTTGAAATCGATTACTGCCAATTTTATCAACCAAAGACTTGCGTAATGCGTACACTATCCCCGACGAAAATTTTGATAAGATATAGCGTGAACCTATCATTATCGTCAGTAGCAATATCAACATCATGAAAAAAGCAGGGTGCAACTGTGTTTGCCCTTGCTCTTGGCTGATGTTATTAGATACTTCAAATAGTAGATAAAGAGACAAAACAGCAGAGATGGTGCTTGTGACAAACGCCAAAGCACCAATGATTACCACTCGCCTATTTAGTAACCAAGTCATTAAATTACTCCTGTGAGCCGCTTGTACCAAGCGTAATAGACTTAACTGACATAGTCAGATCGCCTTGATTCCTCGGCACTGAGCGCTTTCCTCTCGCTTCAATCAGGTGTTGCTTTGACTTCGGCAGACCCATATAACTTGCCACAACCAAGACTTCACCCTTAGGTTCCTCAGAAAAATGCGCTACTAAATTCAGATTTGCACACGTATAGCCTAAACACGAATACGACAGCATGTCTCTATGCTTCGTGGTTTGCGGATCGTACACATGTTGGTGTTCACGACTCACAATTTCTGTCAACTTAGAATCAGCCGCAAAGTACACTTTTACATTCAGAAGATTATGACCTTGCTGAGCATCAATACCTAAGTGCAACTGGTTATCTATCAGTTGTGATTCAAGCTGAATATGTGGGGTTATTTGTTGCGATTCAGACTGCTCTACACGATAACGTTGTTGTTCCCATGCAAAAGGGGTGTCAACTTTCAAGTTTGGTAAAGCTTGACGTAATTCAGGTGCTAACTTTTTACGTGGCACACCCGCAATCACGCTTGCTGTAGAGTCATCTTCCATATACTGCAAGTTTAGCCCCTGAGGTTTATTTTCAGTAAATGGTTTTTGTATAAACGTCGCAGCTAAGAAGATCACACTGAATACGAGGAACAGCCTTCTTAATTTTTTTACCGGCACCTCTTTGACTGGCACAGCACTCAGTAAGCTCGCAAAAATACATCCCCAAATAAGGCCTTGAAATGCAGATAGGTTATAGCTAAATAAAATATCAGCTATTTGAATAACTGGGTAAAAAACAAACAAGACTACACAGATAGCTAATCGGTAACTCCACACCAAAGGTTCTGCATTATCTCGGTGTACAAACAGCATTATGGTTGTTATTGGCAAGATAACGAGTAACGGAATGATAAATAAATAACTCACTCCTACAGCTAGCACGGCTGTTATCGCTGCAAACATAAGGAAAAATGTTAACAAACCTAAATGTAAGTCCATACTCGTCAGCTTTTTCGCAAACAGACGACCAAAGAGCAGCAGAACAAAGCCACAGATAAACCAAATGCTAAGCGAAATGGCAATAATGGAAGAACGCCAAGGCCCTGTGCCAGTCAATGTTTGGACCACTAACTGCCATACCTGAGCGAAAATAGCACACAGTAATACTAACGCTAAAACGGTTAACCAACCGGCTAACACGCCTTTTATTGTAGCTTGCTTATGCTTACGAGCAGCATAAACTGAAGCCACTAATAACACTGACGATATACCCAGAAGCAGCATCGTAGTGCCATTTGCCCAATAAATGAGTAGCCAGCCGAACAGGTCCGTAAAAACAATGTTTTCTTTTTTGAAAGCTAAATCTTCACGCTCTAGGATTGCATCTAAAAACAGCCAGACATTGTCACCGTGGTGCTGTAAAGTCTGAAGGTTTAAGTTGTCAAAATTATCAAGCGGTGTGTGATAATGTGGTTCCATTTCTGCATTGGCAAAATTAAGCCCTGGCAATTCCAATTTATGGTATTCGTTAAAGTCCGTAAAATTTGGCATGAAACGATATACTTCACCAAACAGGGAGTTAGTCCAAATTGGTGTCATTTGCGCTGCATAGGTTTTAACCAGCTCGCCGCTATTCGTGCCCGTTTCAAACAACACACTGTAACCTGCACTGCCACGCGCTTCTATATTCAAAGCCAGTTTTACTTGCTTAGCTAACGGGTGGTGCTGTGTAAAAGCTCGCGCACCAAATAATCCGTCTTCTTCGCCTTCGTTAAATAGTAGGACCATGCCAATATTACTTTGGGGCCGATCTTTCATAAGACGTGCAACTTCAAGCAAAGTGCCCACAGCAACCCCTGCGTCAGCTGCCCCAGGACCAGCCGCTACCGAGTCGTAGTGCGCTGACAACAGCACATTTTCTTGCGGCTTTTTACCAGGTATATGCACCACAATATTACGCACTGTCATACACTCTACAGCAACGTTGCTGTATTCATTACAGTAAAATTGCTCTTGAATATCTGGCTGATACCCTAGGCTAACTAGTTTATCAACGATTGCATTTCCAATTCGCTCATTTTGGGCACTCCCACCTGGATGAGGTTTACTGTCAGGATTTAATGCCTTTAAGTCCACCAATGCCCTATTAGCAGAGAATGAGGTACTGTCACTAGGCTGAACTTCAGGCAAAGCTAAATCTCTCAGTGTCACTTGAAACGTCACCAAGATAACTATCAAGATGAAGCCAATAGTCAGTTCTACCTGACTATTGGGTTTTTGTAGCGCCGCCATTATTTGTTACCAACACGGCTTTCAACTAACGCCTGAAAGACATCCTCTATACTGCGCTTCATTGGGTGATTCGCAAGAATAGCGGGGTCAATATCTTCAGGTGAAGCGGCTTTATAAAACTTGTCCATGACATGTTGTTGATAATTTAATCCAATTTGCTCGCACAATGCCTCGATTTGTGTCAGATACGTGTCATCTTGGTTGTAAATAACGACTTGTGCCTCTTCCTCTTGTGCCCACTTCAATACTGTACGGTTATATCTCAACCAAAGCTCAAGCGCCGAGTCATAGCTGTTCATCCACCCTCTTGTCACTAATGCATGAGCTGCCGACAATGGTGGTCTAACTGAAAAAATACCCTTGGCTTTAATACCTGCCAGCTCAACGCCTTTTGCCCAAATGGAGTATAGAAACGTGATTCGTGGGTCTTTAATCCCAAATGGGAACTCTTTCAATGAAGTCATAGCAAAAGATGAAATAATAGAAAGAACCCTTTCGTCCATCCACAAGCTGTCAACATGAGGAGGATTTAGCATACTGCCAGAGCCTGGGTTTCTCGCTGTTGAGTAATGCTCCCAGCCCGAAATAGCACCTCGTAACATTTGCTCATTTAACGTCATTAGTCCACCAGATTCATACATGTAGTACTTGTCTTCGGTGATAAATTCTTCCCCTGATGACGGCGCAAAAAGCTGTAGATTTGCGTTAACATTACCTAGGTTCATTTCCAAACCCAGTTCATAAAGCGCACCGGCAAGACAAGATGTGCCAGATTTAGGCATGCCGCCCATTAGATAAAGTGTATTATTATTAGCCATTATTAAATCTAAACATCCTTAGTTGATTTACAAATTCGATTAAGATAATTACTGATTTCAGTGACCGCAGGTTGCGTCATAATTGAATAGTGGTTTGCTGATAGTGTGATTTCTTCTAATCCACCATCCGTGTATTGAGATAGCGTATCATCAAGTTTTATATCGCTTTCTCCTGCGACAAAGCGCGTGACTGCACAGGATAACTTGCCATGTGGCGTGTAATTTTCTTGTGCTATTGCATTTAATACTGCGACCTCAGAAAGCGTGTTTGAGCGACTTATCAAAGACAAATTTAGTGAATCTTTGGCGATTTGCGCGATCTCTTTATAGATCCCTTGCCATTGCTCTGAACTAAATGTCTCCTGCTCTTGAAGTGGAGGTAGCTTATTTGCAATAACTCTATGACTTGCAAAATAACTATCAAGCATGATCAAATGCGTGACCTTTTTCCCCATCGCCTCAAGATTTGAAGCCATTTCAAAAGCAATTGTTCCGCCCAAAGACCAGCCAATCAAGATCAACTCCCCATCATAGTTTTGTAAACCTTGGCAGTACGTATTCGCTAGTGTCTCAATCGTCTTGTAGGTAACTGTATCTGAATCCGCCAACTCTGGACGCTCAAAGGCTAATATATTGGCCTGTGCATCAATGCCCTCTAATAGTCGCATATAACCCCCCGCAGTGCCTTCAACGGGGTGAATGGCCACCAAAGTGGGAGCGCTTTGTGTTACTGTTCGCACTTTTTTGACAAAAGCTTGCCCTTTACTTTGCTTAGCCTTATCTATGGTTCTCGCCAATCTTTCAATGGTTGTTGCGTTATAAAGTTCAATGATAGATAGGCTTATACCAAAGCTTTCTCTTATCTGTTCAATTAACACAACCGCTTTTAATGAATCACCACCCAACATGAAAAATTCACTGTCAGCGTTAAAAGATGCTATATCTTGTGCAAATAAAAACGCCCAAATGTTTGCTATCTCTTGCTCTGTCTGTGTCGTTAATGCCCGTTCAGCATTATTCTGTTGAAGCAGCGTTAATAGTTGAGACTCATCCACTTTACCGTTTGGTGTCAGTGGCAAAGCGTCAATTCGCTGATACACGGATGGCAGCATATAGCTAGGTAGAGTGGTGATTAAATCATCATGGATTATCTGAGCTAGGCTGTTTTCATCTTTGGAATTGTCATTTGCAATGTAAAACGCGATGACCTGAACTGAGTTAATTACAACATGACTTTTTAGCACATGTGGATGCGCATTAACTTTTTCATTCACTTCAATAGGTGAAACTCTATAACCCCTTATCTTAACCTGTTTGTCTTTTCGTCCAAGATACTGCAGCTGTCCCTCATCGTTGAGCTTTACTAAGTCACCAGAGCGATAAAGCCTGCCTCCAAATACATTAAAGCGATTTTCTACAAACGTATCAGTGTCGCTATCAGAGTCCAAGTTCAAATAGTTGCCACACACCCCTTGACCACCAATTAACAGCTCCCCTACACCGCCATGAGGTACTACATCGCCTTTCTCATCCACAACAACACAAATGCTGTTGGCCAATGGACGCCCTATCGGCAACTCATTTTTATGTTCTGGAGTAACACGATAACTTGTTGTTACACATGTCGTTTCGGTGGGCCCATAGGTGTTAATTAGATCAGTTCTGTTGGCTGTAACTTTATGCCAACTTGCTGCAACCTTTTCATTCATCGCTTCGCCACCAACAATACACGTTGTTACGCTGGCAGGCATAGTGAGTCTTGCATCTTGCTCGAGCTCCAATACCATGGATGCCCAAAACCCTGTTGGTAAAGTCAGCACTGAAACTTGATGCTTTTCGAACACTTGAAGCAACTGCGCACATGACAATGATTTACTGTTGTCGATAACCAAAGTACCGCCAGCAAAGATAGACAGGCATAGTTCCTCTAGGAATATATCAAAGCTCAAGTTCGAGTATTGCATAACCCTATCTGAGTTACTTATCGCATAATCTTGTTGTGCAGACACTGCATAAGATAAAAGGTTAGCATGATCTAAACACACACCTTTTGGTTTGCCCGTGGTCCCCGAAGTGAAGATCAAACACGCCACAGAATTTGGCTCTATTTGAGTTGTACATTGAAGCTCATGCAAATTGGAGTCCGTAGGCTTTGAGATATCACCAATTGAGAACGTCTCTACCAATGCCTGTGAATTGCTTGAAAATTGTTCCAATGAGTCATGCAAAAGTAGTTTCACATTGGCATCAAGAATTATTTGCGATAAGCGATCAATTGGATGGCGAGGATCTAGGTTTACAAACTTTGCGCCTACTTTAAGTACACTAAGCACTGCAACCAAACTGTCCATTGAGCCCTTTGAATAGATAGCTATCGTATCTCCAGCTTTAACCCCTTTGGCCAACAAAGTGTTAGCAAATAGATTGCTGAGCGATTCATACTCTTGGTACGATAATGATCTATCCCCTTCAATAACGGCAAGGTTGTCTGGAGCATTTTGTAAATGCGCGTTGAATAACGTTAAAACTGACTTTTTCTCTGAAACAATATCCGCAACGCTTTGATAGTCTTCATTGATTAGAATCGAGCTGTTGCCCATGCCTTTATGGCGAGGTAGGCGGCACACCTCTTCTGGCTGAATTGCAGGGGTTGCTTCAACCATTTCTTTGAGTACTAAATTAATAAGAGACTCAAGCTCAAGGGCTTTCTCATCATCAACATGCGTGCTGAGATAACCAATACAACCCTTAATATCGCCATTTGCCATAAAAAAGTCGACACTGAGTGGGATTCCTGTGTCACCCGCAATTGAGCGTGTAATTCGACTGTTTTCGCTTTCTACCTGCTTCAATACATGAAAATCAGTG
Organism: Pseudoalteromonas sp. MMG022; assembly: GCF_021654245.1. Classification (NCBI taxonomy): domain Bacteria; kingdom Pseudomonadati; phylum Pseudomonadota; class Gammaproteobacteria; order Alteromonadales; family Pseudoalteromonadaceae; genus Pseudoalteromonas; species Pseudoalteromonas sp. MMG022. The sequence goes on from NZ_JAKFZQ010000016.1 coordinate 10,395, forward strand.
TAGTTAAACAAAATATTGCTAGCGTGAGAAAGCCCTGTTTGTTTTTGTATTTCAGCTAAAGGGTAAAACCTATGTGAATAAATTTGCCGCTCTAACTGCCATACCGACGTAATTAAATCATCCCAGCCTTGCTCTTTAATCGTCAACCTAAATGGGAGAACCGTCAAAAACAAACCAAGCACTTTATCACCATCTACGCCGTCGTTACGTCCATTAGAAACGTAGCAAGATAAAGCATCATGAGTTTTAAACAAGCCAGATAAAGCAACCATATGCGCAGTTAGCAATAAAGACTTTAAAGGCACATTCAAGCGCTTTGCTGTTGTAACGAGCTGGTTACTCAATGACGATGATAAATCTAGATAAATATCTTTCGCTTCACCCTTCGCTACCTGTGAGTTTAACTCGTTGCTGAAGTCACAATCATTAAGATAGCTGGCCCAGAAATTGCGGTGATCTGTATTATTTAACGCAGCCTGCTCTTTCTCAATGAAGCTACTGTACTGGATAGACAATTTCTCTTCATTAAGCACTCCCATGTCCATGTACTGCTGATATTGCTGCAAAATTTCAGTGACTAGTGCAGCTTCACTCCAGCCATCTAAAAGAGCATGGTGAAAACTCAGGTGTACCATGGTCTTGTCTTGCGGCAATTGGTGAATGACTACACGCCAAGGTGGTGTAACGGCCCAGTCAAAGCCTTCTCTTTTCTCCGAATCTGACCAATTATCTAGCGACCAAGCAACTTCTTGCTCACTAAGGTCCTGTAGATCTATAACAGATAATGGAGTATCAAAGTGCATTAATACTCGCTGACGAGGATTTGCAAGATCTGAGAAATCAAATACCGTACGTAGTATTTCGTGTTTTGTGATAATGGCGTTAAGCGTAACCTTGAGCGCTTCAACGTTAACGTAAAAATCGAGTTCGTAGCTACTTATATCATGGTAACAAGCCGTACTTTGATCCATGTTACTGTGGAACAACATACCTAACTGCAAACTCGATAAAGGATAACTTTGTTTACTGCTCGTTGTGCTGCCACTTTTCTCAAAATCAGCCACCTCTATCTCAGCAGCTATCTCCACTAAACTATCAGCTTCAAATATCTTTTCTATATCAATATCATAGCCAACCTTCTGTAACTCAGATTTGAGTTGAATCGCAGATAATGAGTCGCCCCCCAAATTAAAGAAGTTATCAGCTAAATTAACCTGTGGCAGATAAAGTATCTGTGACGCAATTTTTATCAGTAGCGCCTCAGATTCATTGCTCGCTTCTACAAAGCTAGACTTAGTATCATCTTCTTCCTTAGCTTTAACCATTTTGAGCTTTCTGACATCGAGCTTACCATTGCGAGTGAATTCAAATGATTCAACCTTTTCAAATACACTTGGCTGCATATTTGTCGGAAGTTTGGACTTTAGATGCTTTCGAAGTGCAGATTCTGTGACTTGAACGCTATCTGCCGCGACCCAAAATAGCGTCAGTAGCTTTTTGTCAGGCATCGTTTGTATGATTGCTTTACATTGTGCGACGCCTTCTAGCTCTAGGGCTGCGCTTTCTATAGCGGTTAATTCAATACGATGACCATTAAGTTTTACTTGCTCATCAGTACGGCCCACAAACTCTAGTTCACCAAACTGATTCCATGCTACCAAATCGCCTGTAAAATAAACGCGATCTTCTGATAACTGTCCATGAGACCAAGGTTTAAACTTATGCTTTATTACATCATCCACACCGATATAACCAACACCTACGCCATCACCAGCGATGACAAGCTCACCTATCCCACCTGGTGGTAATAGCTCTTCATTACGACCCAAAATGTACAAACGAGTGTTATCGACAGGTTTACCAATGGGGATGCTGATCCTCGATAAATCTCGTTGCTGAATAAGCTGCATGGACGAAAATACCGTACATTCTGTCGGACCATAGCCGTTGTAAATAGCTAACTCTGAAAGCTGTTCCATCGCCTTTTTGATGTGTTTGGGAGAGACGACCTCCCCTCCAATCATCAACTGTTTAAGACCTCTTAGAGCATCAATTCGATAATCTACAAAGGTATTAAACATGACAGAAGTTAACCATGCTAAAGTAATGCGCTGGTTAACTAAACAATCTTCAATTTGCTCAAGGTCAATTCGATTGTCATTCACGACTACAAGTGCGGCGCCATTTAGAAACGCAGCCCACGTTTCTAACGTACAGCCATCAAACGTAATGGGGGCTGCATGCATCACTCTATCTTCAGCATTAATAGGAAGGTAATTAGGATCACTCAAGGTTCTTAAGATATTTCCATGGGTGATCTGTACTCCTTTTGGCTTACCCGTAGAACCCGATGTAAACATGACATAGGCAAGATCAGAGTTATTGGCTATATAGCCACCCTCAACACAGTTATCGCTACACTGCGCAATGTCTTCTTCTTCCTCATCCACAGCTATGACTTCTACAAAGTTAAGTAAGAAAGAAGGCAGATTATCTAGTACATCCTCTTCACTAATAAGCGCTTGCAAAGCGGCCACTTTAATCGTTTGATCAAAGTATTCGCTGCTGCCCGCTGGGTCTAATGGAACGTAGACTGCGCCGATTTGAAGGATAGCTAATGTCGATATCGCGACTTCCATTTTAGACGTAAGTGAGATCCCTACTTTGGTTTTTGGCTCAACACCAACTTCCAGCAAGTAATGAGATAGGCGATTTGCGCGTGTGAGAACCTGTTGATAAGTAAGCTTGTTCTCTTTATAAACTAGACATTCCCTATCTGGGTGGAGTTGTGCTTGGCGATAAAAGCAATCGAAAAGGTTGTCACCGTGTTTATTTATATCTCTGGTGGTACCTTGATAAACACTGTTTAAAAACTGTTGTTGGCGATCGACCAATTCATAGTCATGCACCCTAGCTTGAGGATGAGCACATAAATTAAGCAGCGCATCGTTAAAAGCCGCGGCCAATTGTTCGATGATAAATGGGTCAAATTTGGTTTCATCAAAGAAAAATGAGCTGTCTAATCCCCGCTCAGAGACTTCAGCTGATAAAGTCAGGTCATACAAGTTTGCAGTTTCATTAAGCATAAGCCTTTGCGAAGTCATGCCAGCAAAGCCACTTTCACCGTCGCCGATTTCTTTTAGCTGCTCCGTCATAAAAAAGTTTGCCTGAAACAGCTCTGAACTTTCTCTTGCACCACTGTTTGAAACAGCTTTCTTCACATGATGGTACGAGACATCCTGATACTTCATTGCATCCAACATGTTGCTTTTCACAGACTCAAGCAGTTGAATGTTATTTGTCGTGTCATCCCATTGGTTTCTAATCACCAATAAGTTCGTAAAGAAACCAACCAGATCATGAAGCTGCTTGTTATCTCTATTCGCCACAGATACGCCAACAGCAATGTCATTTTGACCGCTAAATCGACCCAATACTAGCTGATAGCATGTTAGCAAATACATATTCAAAGTCAGGCGACTATGGTTGCAAAAATCTTTTATCTGCTTGAGTTGCTCTGGGTTCAAATTTACCTTACACAATTTACCCTGCTTTGGTTGCTTTGAATCTTTTTGTGTTTGAAATAGATTCAGTTTAGGTAAATCATGCAGCACATCTCGCCAATAAGCGATTGCTTCATCATAATAGGCTTGGCGCTGCTGACTTCGCTCCCAAATCGAATAATCCAAATAGGACACCTTTGGCTGCTTTGCTGGCAGCTCATGACCATCCGCTAAACAGCGATAGATTTTTTGAAATTCATCAGCAAGCAAAAACGCAGCCCAACCATCACATAGAATATGGTGAACAACAATTGTCATAATATAATCATTGTCACCTAGGCGGGCCAAACTAAAGCGCACTAAGCAATCATCCGTCATATTAAAAGCAGGTAAAATCTGTTCCTGCTCAATTTTCGCTATGGCTTTATCAAGATCACTTGAAAATTCAGGGTTTGACAGATCATAAAATGACACAGGCAAGACGACCTCATCATTGATAATCTGAATATTTTCCCCATCCACCTGGGCAAAGTTGGTGCGAAGTTCCTGATTTCTCGCAACCAGCTTTTCTGCGGCTTGTTTAAACAGATCAAAGTCTACCTCCCCCGTTATGCGATAGGACAGGTTAAGGTTGTAGGCATTGGCCGTAGGTTCCAAAAGGTAATGTAGCCAAAGCCTCTCTTGAGCATGAGATTGGGGACCTTGGGTTTTGTTTAATATCTTAATCTCGTTGCTATTTTCCTGCTTGAACTTTACAGACTTAAAAGCACTCTTAAGTAAATCGCTATCCATTTCTAACCTTGATTCTTATTTGTTTTAGTTATTATTTAAAGTGAGGAATAACAATGCGTTAATGCTCAACTAATTTACTCAAAACCTGTTGAGCGATATCGTTAGGAAGCGACATAAAAAACGCTTCAAACGCTTCTTCTGTTTGCTGCTGCATCGCTATTTTTTCCGCCAGTACTAGCGTCAACTCTTCTATCGTAGCGTTCTCAAAAAGGTCTTTGAGTTCAAGCTTGACATTGAACGAGCTATTCAGCTCAGACAATATCCGAACCGCTAAAATAGAGTGTCCACCAAGCGCAAAAAAGTTGTCATCGACCCCAATACGCTCCGCTGGAATATGTGTTTCCCATTGCTTGAAAACCGCCTCTTCTAAATCGAAGCTGGGCCCCTTTCTTTCTTTGTTGCCAACCTCAGTACAAAACAACTCGGTTAGTTTTTCAGTATCTATTTTATCGTTCACCGTAAAGGGTAAGTGCTCTAACCAAACGAAAGATTGAACCTGCATATAACTGGGAAGTGCAGCACGTAACCTTGTTATGATTTCTTTCTCATGCCGTGCTTTCTCATCATCAGCACATGCACTCGAGTGTGGCACCAAAAACGCAGCTATCACAGGGTGTACAGACGCCGAATTAATGACTAACACTTCACACGCTGAAATGGCATCACTGACGTTGATATGGAATTTTATTTCTTCTAGCTCGATTCGATTACCACGCACTTTTACTTGCTTATCAACGCGACCTAAAAACTCTAGCTTTTCATTGTGATTAAACCTAACAATATCACCAGTGCGATATAAGCGGCGCTTTACCCCATCCGATAAAGTCACCATAGAAAAGCGCTCTGCTGTTAACTCTGGTTGATTAAGGTATTCAATCGCAAGTTGCTCACCGCCAATGTAAAGCTCTCCCACGGCACCAAACGGCACCATTTCCTTGTTTTCATTGAGCACGAAATGGTGTGCTCCCAAAGTTGGTTTACCTATATTTACAGGCTCATTAGGAGACAATATCGAGTAACTAGAAATGACCGTGGTTTCGGTAGGCCCATAGCAGTTAACAAACTGATACTTCTCGCTCCATTCATTACATAACGCTTGTGGTACAGCTTCGCCACCAATAAACAAGTACTTTAAAGTGTATGCTTCTTTGCTTGAGATAAATTTGAATACGTTGGGCGTACAGGTAGCGTGAGTGATTTGTTCATCAATCATCTTGTTTTGCAATGTTTCACTACACAAGCGCTCTTCCTTCGTACAAAGATGTAAAGATGCACCTGAGCATAGTGCCATACACCATTCCCACACACTGGCATCAAAGCAATAAGGAAAATACTGCAGTACTTTACTGTCTGAAGACACGTCAAATGCTTGTTGTTGCCAATGTGCGAACCAAGAAACGCTGCGATGGCTAATTACCGTGCCCTTTGGCTGACCGGTAGAGCCTGAAGTATAAATAATATAGGCCGGATCATTCGCTGAAAGTTGAAAAGCGACATGCACGGAATCAATTTCGCAATCAGCAATATCTTGTCGGACTTGATTCGAATCGATTTGGATTATTTGACACTGGCTCTGAAGCTCAGCAATGTGCTTTGCTTCACCTTCACAAGTAATCAAGACTTGAGGGGCACAATCCTCAAGCATGTAGGAAAGCCTTTGAACCGGATGCTCAGGGTCAAATGGCACATAAACAGCACCAGCTTTTAAAATACCTAACAAAGTAACGAAAAACTCAGCCTGTCTCGTTAATAATATGCCAACGCGCGCATGCTTCTGCACCCCATTTTTTATCAGGTAATTTGCTAGTTGGTTGCTTCGCTCATTCAGAAGCTGGTAGGAAATTGTGCCTTGAACATCTACAATCGCGGCTCTTTTAGGATTGCACTTAGCTTGCGCATTGAACAGCTCATGAATGAGCTCAGTCCGCGGTCTTTCACTGTCGCTTTTGTGACGTGAATTAGACAGCGCCATAAGGTGATCAATCTCATCAGAAGTTGCAGCTAACAATTCAGAAACCGCAACATCATTAAGATTTTCTATCCTTGTAAACTGCCTTAAACTATCCATAGTTTGTTGCGCCATGACTTCCATTCTATGCGTACCAAACAAGTCTGTATTATACGCCCAAATAAGCTCTAACTCATTATCATAGTTACGAAAGTTTATATCAATGTCAAACTTTATTTGTTCACTCTTCGAACTATATCCGCGAGTTCCCTCTAGGACTTCAACAAACTCTTCATCCTCATTTTTCAAATTAAGCATAATTTGAAAAAGTGGATTATATAAGTTACTTCGACTCGCACCTGCAGCTTCTAGAACCAACTCAAAAGGCAGTTCTTGGTTGCTTTGTGATAGTTGATTTACTGACTGCACATGCGATAAATACTGTTCTACCGTGTCGTGACTCGTCGACGTGCGTAGCACAAGGTTATTAACAAAAAACCCCATTAGTCCAGTCGTTTCAGCATTCGTTCTGTTAGCAACGGGGGAACCGATAACAACCGTGTCATGTTGACTGTGCTTGGATATCACCAGTCCCAATGCCGCATGTAACAACATAAATAACGTAACACCACGCTTTTTAGCAAACGCTTTTAACGCCTCGGTGTCTTCACTGCCTAAAAGTAAACGGACTTCACCTGCTCGGTTAGCCGATTGCGCCTTTCTTAGACCATCTAAAGGTAAACAGTGTACATGGGGGGCATCTTTTAGCTGCTCCCGCCAAAATGCCTTCTGTCGCTCAAACCCGCCTCTGTTTTCTAATTCTTGTTGCCACTGGGCAAAGTCAGCATATTGGATCTGTAATTCAGGCAGGTTCGGTTCGCTGCCTTGTAGGAACTTTGTGTAACAGTGCATAAACTCGGTAAGGAAAATGTCGGTCGATACCGCATCTGTAACAATATGATGAAAGCAAAAATTAACAACGGTTAGCTTTTTCTCTTGGTCGTTAGCGCATTCCAATACACAGACACGCATCAACGGACCCTCTTCCAAATCAAAAGACTCTTGGTTCTCTAATTGCAGCTTCGATTGAATTTGCTCGTGTAGCTTTGCGTGCGATATATAGTTTATTACTTCAAAGTGGGTAGGTATTTGAACGCTTTGTTGTATGCATTGTTCAACGCCTACACTTGATGCCACAAATGTAGTTCTTAAGACTTCGTGTCGTTGAACAATGTGTGCCAATGCTTGTTTAAAAGCATTTTTATCTACGCCGTTGTCAATTTGAGTAGTCAAAACAACATGATTGCGAGCACTGCTCTCATCAATTTGCTGCGCAAGCCATAAACGCTGTTGCGCAAAAGATGCTAACAGAGGTTTCGTTCTGTCTGCTTTACCGATCTGGACATGATTCTGGCTATGTTGCCTTAACCAATCCACCAATACACTTTTACTTTCCTTCAGGCGACTCAAAAACTCAGAGTCTGCATTTTTGAGTTCACCTTGTAACTTCAAGTCGCCATTGGCATCTAAAGATACTTTTAAGTCTCTTCGTTGAATATCTCTGACTAATTCCATGATCATATTATTATCTCTGCACTCTCATCAGCCACGGTACCTTCCGTAACTTGGTTCCATTGGTTACCCAATAGTGATAGCTCTATCACCTCAGCTTGGGTTTTAATCGTTTGATTTTGATAAATATCTTGCAGTTCTATAGTGCTAGAAAGCTTACTGTTAATTTCTTTTAACAGCTGTAGCATTAGCAATGAGTGACCGCCTTCGGCAAAAAAGTTTGACGATGCAGACAATGATGTAACCTCAACACCAAGCAGTTCAGACCAAATATCCGCTACAGAAAGCTCCATATCACTTTCTAGACCTCGGCTTTGCTGTGCACTATGCAGGCTTTGAGTCAGCGCATTCAGATCGACTTTACCGTTCGCTGTAAGCTTAAATTCACGCTCAAAGATTATTTCGGAAGGCATCATGTAAAAGGGTAGAACCCGTGACAATGCAGTAAATAATTCATCTTGATTGCATTGGCTATGGGTGGTTATCACATGCGCGATCACTTGCCCTTTGTCCATCCTCACAACAGCGTTTTCTACTGCTTCGAACCGAAGAATTACTTCTGTTATTTCAGACAATTCAACGCGGTAGCCGTGCAATTTCACCTGTGAGTCAACCCGTCCCAAATACTGTAAATTGCCTTCACTATTTAGACGAACTAAGTCACCTGTTTGGTAAAATCTATCTTCTGCGTTTGGTAGATCAAAAATCGAACTGTGGACGAATTTACGCTCACTCTCTTGTTTCATATTGAGATAGCCTTGCGCAAGACCTGGGCTTGAAATATACAATTCTCCAGCTTGCCCTAGCGCGACGAGTTGCCGTTTCTTATTAAGTACCAAGGCTTTAACACCTGGCATTGGCTTACCGATAACAACTGAACCGGTACCACTATCACCGTCGTTTATTTCATGATAAACACAACCAACTGTCGCTTCTGTTGGTCCGTACTCATTAATGACCCTGCATTGAACAAATATCTCTCTTAGTCTCTTTACAAGGTTCCATTCCAAGCTTTCTCCACCAAGTACAAACACGTGTGCAGTTGGAATAATTTGACCCCGTAAAGAAGCGACCAAGGCACTAATGTGAGAAGGCGTTAACTTTAATAGTTGCGGCGTGTGTTCTTCACTCAATCTTGAGCAGAATTGGGCAAATTCATCATCCCCTTCTCTGACGAGTCTACAAACTCCACCCGTTAAAAGAGGCCCAAAGACTGAAGTGATGGTCAGATCAAATGCCATATTTGTGCAAATCAATGATCCAGAACATGCCTGAACATAGCATTGTTCAACGTTCTCAAGGTAATGTGATAAGCTGTGATGACTGATCATCACTCCTTTTGGACGTCCTGTTGAACCGGACGTATAAATGACATACGCCGTCGTATTTTTTGCTGAGCATGGGGTTAGATCTGAGTTCACATTATTTACTACGCCGTCTTCAACAGCACCAAGTACAGCTAAATTGACTGCAAATAACGGTGTGTCTATCCCTTCGTCTAGTGGTGTTTTATCTGTGAACATATCCGTATCCACTAACATTAACTGACTCTTAGTATCTTCAAGGATGTAACGTAAACGATCGACTGGGTTGTTCGGGTCCAATGGGACATAACCGTTGCCTGTTTTAAGCACCGCTAAGATAGCGACAATATACTCAACTGAACGATTCATGCAGATTGAAACATACTGTCCTGAAGTGACTCCTTGTTCGACTAGCTGTTGTGCCAGCTTGGAAGAGTAGTAATCAAGCGCTTGATAAGAAAGCTGTTGGGTTCCATCACAAACGGCCAATTGAGATCCTTTACTTGCTGCTATTGTAGAAAACTGCTTGTGGATCAAAGTGTCTTCATCAAACTTCACTGATTGACCACAAATCAAAGCTGCTGAACTCGCAAGCTCGCTATCGTGGTGCATCTGAAGCACACTAAGCGGCGTGACAGACGCTCGAATCGTTGACACTTTATCCTCTGCACACAGCGCAAACTGTGTAAGTATATTCAGTAGATGGCTTCGCAAGTAATGTATTTGTTCATCACTGTATAGGCCTGGCTGCGTATCTAGACTCACACGTAAACATTCATCTAAATGCGCTATCACACTTACTTTGTAGTTATTGCCTTCATAGTTAGTAATATCATTCACTTCAAGCGCCGCTTGTTGTGCATTTTTACTAATATTTTCGTCAACCGGATAGTTCTCGAAAATAAACAAACTATCAAATAGTTGCTGCTGTGTAGGCGCTAACTGCTGAATATCTGATAAGGGTAGGTAACTATAACTGTCCGCATCGACTAAATCTTTGTGTAGTTGGCGCAACCACTTTTCTAGCGTTTGTGATTCATCCACCGTAACCTTCATCGGCACCGTGTTGATAAATAGCCCCACCATCTCATCAACACCTTTGAGCTGCGCCGGACGCCCCGATACTGTGACACCAAACATTACCTGTGATTCACCACTGTAACGGCTCAATAATAGGCTCCAAGCCGCTTGGACTATCACATTCACTGTTGTTTGACACGCTCGTGCAAGCTTCACCAACGCCGCTGTTTTCTCCGCCTCTAAACTAAACCGTGCCTGATGAATACCGTTTCGTGCTTCTTCGTGCTCACTGACCTCTACCCCATACCCTACAAACGGTAAGGGAGTGACCCCTTCTACGTCCCTAAGGTGGTGCTGCCAATATTCCCTTGCCGCTGTCGCTGGCTGCTCCGCTAACCATTGGACATACCCTTTGTAAGGCTCCACCGCACCAAGCTGTGCTTCACTGCCTGTTTGAAGTGCTCGGTAATACTCTGTCACCTCTCCAAACACCTGCGACGTACACCAACCGTCTAATAGGGCGTGATGGTGTGTCCAAAGTAGTACTTGTTTTGTACCCTCTGCTGCCTCTGACAAGTTGAACACCGTCAATCGCATCAATGGGGCATGAGCCGCTATAAACCCTTTCGCTTTGTCTTCTGTTCGATACTGCTCTATCGCTGCTTGCTGTGCTACCGGCGTCAGCTCTAATAATGAGATCTCCTGCCAATCCAGCGTCACGTCCGATTGTACTAATTGGTGTGCATTACCGTCTTCTACACCCACAAAGCTGGTTCTGAAAATATCATGTCTCGCGATTACCTTTTCCCATGCTTGTCTAAAGTGCTCAACATGTAAATCCGTAAACTCTACTTTCACTTGGGTCGCGTAACTGTCTGACGACAACAAGCTATGGAATAGCATACCTTGTTGCATACCCGTCGCCGGATATAAGTCTAATAGCCGCCCCTTCGTTAAGCTTGACCAGTCTATTAATGCCTGCTCTGTAACCGTGGCCAGCGGAAAATCACTGACAGTAAACCGCCCCGCTAACTCGCCTCGGTTAACTTGCTGACAATGCGCTATTACCGCTGCCAGACCCGCTTCATAGGCCGCCATCCACTGTGCGATAAACGTTTGCGAATAAGCCGCTTTGTCATACCCTAAGCTGATATGAAGCTGTCCCTTTTCTACAAATCCATTCAATGACAAACCATACGCCTGCGTACGACGAACACTCACGCCTTGTCCTGTTGATATATCTGCTCGGCTGAATTTTTGCCGCTCCCCTGTGGACGCATCGAATTGGCCTAAGTAATTAAACAACAGTTCGCTGCCTGCATCACCTTCTGATAGCACCGCATGTCCTTCTACTGAGCCAACCCCATGGCGTAATAAACCGTACCCTATACCACCATTTGGGATCCCTCTATACTGCTCTTTTACTGCACAAATGAGCGCTGCAACATCATCACTGTCATGGCTTAACAAGCATGGATAAATACTCGTAAACCACCCTAAGGTTTCACTTAAGTCAATTTCATCGCTCAGGGCTTCTCGACCATGGCTTTCTAAATCCAATCGGATACCCGATACACCTTGCCACTGCTTCATACCCACAAACAAACCCGCCAACAACAACTCATTGATACGCGTTCTATATGCCTGATTACTCTCGTTAATTAACTGAGATGTCAAAGCCGTAGATAAACTAAAGTTGGCTTCTTCATAGGTGGTCGCCAATCCATGTTCAGGAGCCGATGCTCTCCAACGAGCAACCGGACTAGACACCACCGCTTGCCAATAACCCAACTCATCAACCACACTTGAGCGTTGGGCGTAGTCTTCCAAAAACTCTCCCCACTGTTGGTAAGATGAGCTTTTCGCACCCAGTTTCAGGGCGTTACCCGCTTGGTGTTGCTCAAATAACGTGGTTAAGTCATCCAGCAGCACCCGCCACGATACACCGTCTATCACTAAGTGGTGAACGCAAATAAACACATGCTGATCTTGCTTGGTCGGCTCTAGATTCTTAACTAGCACCGCTTTCATCAAACGACCCGCTGTGATATCTAAACTCTTATGCACTTGCGTTGCGTAATCAGCAAATTCGCTGATCTGCGCTTGAGCACTCGTAAGTGGCCATGTGATCTGTGATACCAGCGATGAGATTGATTGTGTACTGTGTGCTACATACTGTCCCTGCCACTGCTCATCACGCGATTTTGTAAACACTAAGCGTAATGCATCGTGACGCTGATAAAGCTCAGTGAACATAGCCTGTAGTAACTCCAACGTCAGCGTGTCTGGTACTTGTAATAACAAGCTTTGGTTGAAGTGATTAATATCCGTTTCATCCGTGAAGAACTCACGATGAATGGGTAACAAAGGTTGTGCTCCGCTCGTGGCTTCTTGTGGTGCAAGTACCTTTGGTCCCGTGTTCACACTGGTGGCTAAACGACGGATAGTCGGCATATCAAATAGGGCTTTAACACTAAAGAACAGCCCTGCCTTTGCCGCTTTTGAAACTACCTGAATCGATAAGATAGAGTCACCACCAAGCTCAAAGAAGTTAGCATCAATGCTAAGCTGCTCCGCTGCCAAACCTAATAGCTCAGCCCAAATCACCACCAACTGCTGTTCAATATCATTCATTGGAGCAACATAGTTACTGACTGCGATACTCGCCCAATCAGGCATAGGTAATTGCTTTTTATTCACCTTACCATTGGCTGTCAGTGGCATTTCATCCAATACCAAAATCGTACTTGGCACCATGTAATCAGGTAGCTGCTCGGTAAGTCGTAACTTCAAAGACGACACCACCTCCGCGCTAATTGCTTCCTTGTTACTCAATACCACATAGGCAACCAACTGCTTTTTATTCGGCTCATCTTCACGTGCGACCACCACACAAGACTGCACATCACTTGACTGAGAAAGCTGGTACTCAATCTCTCCAAGTTCAATACGGAACCCTCGGATCTTGACCTGATCATCTTTACGCCCAATGAACTCAATATTGTTATCCGGTAGTTGACGAACCAAATCGCCAGTACGGTATACTCTTTCTTCATGACCTTCGTACAAACTAACCGTGATAAAACGCTCTGCGGTTAATTGCGGATTATTGATATAGCCTGAAGCGACGGTCACTCCGCCAATACACAATTCGCCTACGCAGCCAGGCGCAATAACGTGCAATGAGTCATCAAGAATATATAAGTTCACGTTTGCAAACGGTTTACCGATACAAGCAACTGTACTGTCTAACTCAGAGCCTCGTTCACGTATAAAATAGGTACTATCGATCGTACATTCCGATAGACCATACGAATTGACTAAAGTAGCTCCGTCGAGAAGTATGCTTTCAGCTTTTAAATGATCATTAAGATTCCATGCATCAGAACCAACTAGCAAGAACTTGAAAGTAGATAAATGTTTATTTTCGCTAATAACATAATCGACCAAGTTCCGAAGTACCGCTGGTACAAACTCACCAATTTGAACCTGATACTTTTCAATTATGCGCAACAAGTTATTTGGGTTAAGTAGGTCGTTGTGTTGGCAAAGCACGAGTTGCCCACCGGATCCGAGTCCGCGAATTAAATCGCCAATAGAAACATCAAAGCTCATTTCCGCCATTTGCAAATGAACTTTCACGTTGTGTTCTAGTTCATATACCTCTCGCCATGCCAAGTACATTGAAGACATCGCAGCATGGCTAATTTTGACGCCTTTAGGCTTACCAGTCGTACCAGAGGTAAAAATGCAGTATGCAATATCATGATGAATAAGGTTTGGTACTGATGGACACTCACCTTTATTCATTTCAATGCTACTAACAAATATTGATTGAACATTGAGCGCGTCAGCTAAATCACTGTATTGTTCCTGTGTAATGACCTTGCTAAGCCCTGACTCTTCAACGATTGATTTCAATCTATCGGCAGGCAACTTCGGGTTTAGAGGCACATAAACTTTGCCCGATGCCGTAACAGCAATAAAGCTGGCGACCCACTCAACTGATCGTTCAAGAAGTACACCTATGCATTCACCGGTGCCCTCATCTAGAGCGCGTTGAATATGGCTACTTAAAGACATTAACTCTGCGTAGCTAATTTCTCTCGCACCGTCAACTAACGCAAGTTGATCTGGCTGACTGTTCGCGAAACAGATCACGCTTTCTAAAAAGCTGCGCTGCCCGTCTAAAGAACATATTTTCCCTTGTGTACTGGCTACAATTTGCTGCTCTTCAGCGGCACTGAGTATCTTAATATCAGCCACAGTAGATTGAACCAACATATGCTCTAAGACCATAGCGAGTTGCCCTACTAGGCTATTAATTTGGGCCTGTTCAAACAAACTTACCTTACCATCTAATATCAAGTGAAGACGATTCGTTAGGTTGGCCGTTATACACAAATTGTAGTTGGTCTGTTCATCACTAAATATGCTATCGACTTGTAAAGATGCAGCATTTGCTTTGTCACTGATTGCAGCGTCAACCGGATAGTTCTCGAAAATAAACAAACTATCAAATAGTTGCTGCTGTGTAGGCGCTAACTGCTGAATATCTGATAAGGGTAGGTAACTATAACTGTCCGCATCGACTAAATCTTTGTGTAGTTGACGCAACCACTTTTCTAGCGTTTGTGATTCATCCACCGTAACCTTCATCGGCACCGTGTTGATAAATAGCCCCACCATCTCATCAACACCTTTGAGCTGCGCCGGACGCCCCGATACTGTGACACCAAACATTACCTGTGATTCACCACTGTAACGGCTCAATAATAGGCTCCAAGCCGCTTGGACTATCACATTCACTGTTGTTTGACACGCTCGTGCAAGCTTCACCAACGCCGCTGTTTTCTCCGCCTCTAAACTAAACCGTGCCTGATGAATACCGTTTCGTGCTTCTTCGTGCTCACTGACCTCTACCCCATACCCTACAAACGGTAAGGGAGTGACCCCTTCTACGTCCCTAAGGTGGTGCTGCCAATATTCCCTTGCCGCTGTCGCTGGCTGCTCCGCTAACCATTGGACATACCCTTTGTAAGGCTCCACCGCACCAAGCTGTGCTTCACTGCCTGTTTGAAGTGCTCGGTAATACTCTGTCACCTCTCCAAACACCTGCGACGTACACCAACCGTCTAATAGGGCGTGATGGTGTGTCCAAAGTAGTACTTGTTTTGTACCCTCTGCTGCCTCTGACAAGTTGAACACCGTCAATCGCATCAATGGGGCATGAGCCGCTATAAACCCTTTCGCTTTGTCTTCTGTTCGATACTGCTCTATCGCTGCTTGCTGTGCTACCGGCGTCAGCTCTAATAATGAGATCTCCTGCCAATCCAGCGTCACGTCCGATTGTACTAATTGGTGTGCATTACCGTCTTCTACACCCACAAAGCTGGTTCTGAAAATATCATGTCTCGCGATTACCTTTTCCCATGCTTGTCTAAAGTGCTCAACATGTAAATCCGTAAACTCTACTTTCACTTGGGTCGCGTAACTGTCTGACGACAACAAGCTATGGAATAGCATACCTTGTTGCATACCCGTCGCCGGATATAAGTCTAATAGCCGCCCCTTCGTTAAGCTTGACCAGTCTATTAATGCCTGCTCTGTAACCGTGGCCAGCGGAAAATCACTGACAGTAAACCGCCCCGCTAACTCGCCTCGGTTAACTTGCTGACAATGCGCTATTACCGCTGCCAGACCCGCTTCATAGGCCGCCATCCACTGTGCGATAAACGTTTGCGAATAAGCCGCTTTGTCATACCCTAAGCTGATATGAAGCTGTCCCTTTTCTACAAATCCATTCAATGACAAACCATACGCCTGCGTACGACGAACACTCACGCCTTGTCCTGTTGATATATCTGCTCGGCTGAATTTTTGCCGCTCCCCTGTGGACGCATCGAATTGGCCTAAGTAATTAAACAACAGTTCGCTGCCTGCATCACCTTCTGATAGCACCGCATGTCCTTCTACTGAGCCAACCCCATGGCGTAATAAACCGTACCCTATACCACCATTTGGGATCCCTCTATACTGCTCTTTTACTGCACAAATGAGCGCTGCAACATCATCACTGTCATGGCTTAACAAGCATGGATAAATACTCGTAAACCACCCTAAGGTTTCACTTAAGTCAATTTCATCGCTCAGGGCTTCTCGACCATGGCTTTCTAAATCCAATCGGATACCCGATACACCTTGCCACTGCTTCATACCCACAAACAAACCCGCCAACAACAACTCATTGATACGCGTTCTATATGCCTGATTACTCTCGTTAATTAACTGAGATGTCAAAGCCGTAGATAAACTAAAGTTGGCTTCTTCATAGGTGGTCGCCAATCCATGTTCAGGAGCCGATGCTCTCCAACGAGCAACCGGACTAGACACCACCGCTTGCCAATAACCCAACTCATCAACCACACTTGAGCGTTGGGCGTAGTCTTCCAAAAACTCTCCCCACTGTTGGTAAGATGAGCTTTTCGCACCCAGTTTCAGGGCGTTACCCGCTTGGTGTTGCTCAAATAACGTGGTTAAGTCATCCAGCAGCACCCGCCACGATACACCGTCTATCACTAAGTGGTGAACGCAAATAAACACATGCTGATCTTGCTTGGTCGGCTCTAGATTCTTAACTAGCACCGCTTTCATCAAACGACCCGCTGTGATATCTAAACTCTTATGCACTTGCGTTGCGTAATCAGCAAATTCGCTGATCTGCGCTTGAGCACTCGTAAGTGGCCATGTGATCTGTGATACCAGCGATGAGATTGATTGTGTACTGTGTGCTACATACTGTCCCTGCCACTGCTCATCACGCGATTTTGTAAACACTAAGCGTAATGCATCGTGACGCTGATAAAGCTCAGTGAACATAGCCTGTAGTAACTCCAACGTCAGCGTGTCTGGTACTTGTAATAACAAGCTTTGGTTGAAGTGATTAATATCCGTTTCATCCGTGAAGAACTCACGATGAATGGGTAACAAAGGTTGTGCTCCGCTCGTGGCTTCTTGTGGTGCAAGTACCTTTGGTCCCGTGTTCACACTGGTGGCTAAACGACGGATAGTCGGCATATCAAATAGGGCTTTAACACTAAAGAACAGCCCTGCCTTTGCCGCTTTTGAAACTACCTGAATCGATAAGATAGAGTCACCACCAAGCTCAAAGAAGTTAGCATCAATGCTAAGCTGCTCCGCTGCCAAACCTAATAGCTCAGCCCAAATCACCACCAACTGCTGTTCAATATCATTCATTGGAGCAACATAGTTACTGACTGCGATACTCGCCCAATCAGGCATAGGTAATTGCTTTTTATTCACCTTACCATTGGCTGTCAGTGGCATTTCATCCAATACCAAAATCGTACTTGGCACCATGTAATCAGGTAGCTGCTCGGTAAGTCGTAACTTCAAAGACGACACCACCTCCGCGCTAATTGCTTCCTTGTTACTCAATACCACATAGGCAACCAACTGCTTTTTATTCGGCTCATCTTCACGTGCGACCACCACACAAGACTGCACATCACTTGACTGAGAAAGCTGGTACTCAATCTCTCCAAGTTCAATACGGAACCCTCGGATCTTGACCTGATCATCTTTACGCCCAAT
Source organism: Pseudoalteromonas sp. MMG022 (assembly GCF_021654245.1). NCBI lineage: Bacteria > Pseudomonadati > Pseudomonadota > Gammaproteobacteria > Alteromonadales > Pseudoalteromonadaceae > Pseudoalteromonas > Pseudoalteromonas sp. MMG022. The sequence goes on from NZ_JAKFZQ010000016.1 coordinate 28,148, forward strand.
GAACTCAATATTGTTATCCGGTAGTTGGCGAACCAAATCGCCAGTACGGTATACTCTTTCTTCATGACCTTCGTACAAACTAACCGTGATAAAACGCTCTGCGGTTAATTCTGGCTGCCCATAATAGCCAAGCCCAACGCTTTCCCCACCAACAAATAGCTCACCAATGGCCCCTTGTGGCGCCAACCTCAATTCACTATCAAGTATGTATAAATTAACATTGTCCATCGCCCTACCAATTGGGGTGACTTGGTTTTCCAACCAATATTGCGGGGTCAATATAAAGTCACAGGATATATCCGTACATTCGCTTGGGCCGTACATATTCACTAGGTTAGGACGACTCTCCCCCTCACTTACCCACTTGTTTAACCAAGTTGTATTAATAGGCTCGCCACCAAGCAATATCCATGATACTTCAGGCCATGTATCACCGTTATCTGTGATATGGTACATAGTACTAGGCGCACAGTTAACATGTGATATATGCCATTGTTTGATCTTGTCTCTCGCGTCATCAGCTGCAAAATATTTGTTGCCAATCAAACACACTGCGCCACCAGAAACCAAAGGTGCGAGTAGGTTCTTTTGCGTCAAATCAAAGCCAAGTGAGCTGACAATCAGTGCTCTACTGGCTTGGTTAAAACCATACTTGGTAACATACCAATCTAATAAATTGACCTCATTGCGGTGACTTACAATCGCGCCTTTAGGTCGACCAGTCGATCCCGACGTGAAAATTAAATACAAGATGTTATCGACGTCCTGCCCTTTGGCTCGAGGGAGGTTATCAATGGGTTGGCCTTCAATTTTGCTTTGCACCTCAACATCATCAAGGATAATTTGTTTGGCACTTTCAGGCTTAATAAGGCATTCAGATAAATTCAGTAGATAATTGGGCTTGGCTACCTCCATCATTACTTTGTGCCTTGACGCTGGGTAGTCTTGATCAATCGGAACATAAGCTGCACCAGCTTTCAGGACCGCCAATATTGCAACAATCGCCTGAGCTGTTGCAGGAAGGCACACCGCTACCAAGTCATTTGGTTTGACACCTTCTTCTCTTAAATAAGCTGCCAGTTGATTCGCTCGCGTATTTAAGTCGCGGTTTGACAAAGCGCAGATATCATCAAACACCGCAATATCATCAGGTCGTCGCGCCAAGCTTGTCTCGATTAATTCATGAATCAAAGTATCCTGTTCGCAAACTAACTCAGTGATAGATTGATTAGCCAATACCGCTTGGCGCTGCGTTTCACAGAGCATATTCACGTCAGAGATGTTATTTGACTCACACAATTGAAGTAGGATTTGCTTCAAATGAGTCGCAAATTGCTGTGCAGCTTGGGGGGCATAAACTGAATTCAAAGTCTCCACTCGCAATGACAATGAATCGGCGTGATTTGCGATCACTGTTATTGGGTAGTTTGTTCCTTCAATACTGTGAACATCATCAATACTTAAGTGCTCACCGAAGTCACTTGCAAAAAGGGATTCATCAACAGGAAAGTTCTCGTAAACTAAAATACTTTCAAACAGTTCTTTATTATCATACAGCTTTTTAATGTCACTTAGCGGTAAGAAGTTGTTGTTTTCTTGAAGCGCCACATTATTGTTAATTGATTGTAGCCACGCTTTGATCTGAATCTGTTTCTTGAGATCGACAGTTACAGGTAAGCAATTGATAAACAAACCTACGATGGCATCAGAGTTGGGCATTTCAACAGGTCTGCCTGAACTAATCGCACCAAAGCGTACAATGTCTACATCAGCATAACGCGCGAGTAATATCGACCAGGCCCCTCGCAGTACCGTGTTTAATGACACTTCACTTTGTTTGGCAAACGTCGTCAGTTTTTCAATTTCTAAATCTGTCAGTGAAAACGAATAATCACTAAACCCTTGTGCGTTTGCGTTATCTGTTTTGAAAACTTGCGGCAAAGGTGTTTGCCCTGCCATAAGCGCCAATTCATTTTGCCAATAAGTTTCTAGGCGCTGCATATCCTGTTGTTCAAGCCAAACAACATAATCTTGATATTGAACTACCTCATTGAGAAGTGGTTCACTATTGTAAATTTTGATTAAGTCTGTAAACAACAGCGAACGACACCAACCATCTAATAAAACGTGGTGATAAGACCAAAAAACAATCTGTTTCGCGCCCAGGTCAAAACATGTGATACGCATCAATGGCGGCTTAACTAAATTAAAACTTGTGTGCTTATCTTGTTTTGAAAATGCCTCTATAGCAGCATCTTGTTGTGCCTCACTATGCTGTGATAGATCAACCACTTCAAAAGGAAGTTCAACATTGTCATACACAATTTGATGAATGTTACCTTCATCAAAACCGTCAAAGCCCGTGCGTAAAATGTCATATCTTTGCACTACGCCCTGCCACGCCGACGCAAACTTCTTAAAATCCAACTTTGAGAAAGTAAACTTAGTTTGCGTTACATATTTGCCAGACTCCAACAAACCATGGAATAGCAAGCCTTGTTGCATTCCCGTCGCTGGGTAAATCTCTTTAACTCCCTCTGTGTGCCAATTACTTAGCTCATTCTCAGAAGCCCTTGCCATTTGGTAACAAACACGATTTGAGGGTGTTCGTATCACTTCCTTACCCCAGCGGCAATATAACGCAAGGGAATCGGATAGTGTGTCAACAAACTTTAACGCCTCATCAGCATCAATGAGATTGGTTTGCACTCTCACTTGGCAGACGAGCTTGTCTGCTCTGATAGCAATATTCACACTGATTGGGTGTGTCGCAAAATTGCCATTCTCTTCACGTGCTATATCGACAAAGTCAAAGTGTTCACTCTGTTCTACCTGCAGCCCGACCTCTCCAATATAGTTGAATAAAACGTCAGACTTAGCATTTGCCAAGAGGGAGTCATTGTCTGCATGAGCTTTAAGGCACAAGTAGCTGTCCGCTATCTGCGATACATGATTAATAGCAAGGTCAATCCCGCGAATTTGAGCGAGGCAGTCTTCAGACTCAAATGCTGGCAACACAACGGGATAAATACTGGTAAACCAACCGACTGTGTGGCTAAAATCTTGCCCATTCGCGGCATTCAATCGGCCATGCCCTTCGAGTTCAACTAATGTAGCGCCTCGCCCTTTCCAGGCGCATATCGCATGCTGTAAAGCGCCCAGTAAAACCACATCTGCACGTTTATTTAGTAGCTTAGTTAACCCCGTCTTGAGAACATCTGTTTCTCCCTTACTCAGCTGAATTTCAAATAGCTCAATATGCTGTTCACGCGACAGTGAGTTTTCGTTACTTTCAACTAGCGTTCTAGTCGGTTTAGTTAACAACGATTGCCAACGAGCTTGATGTGCACTTGATTGCTCGCTTTTCGCCCAGTCATGCCAAAACAACGCATAATCACTATAGTTTTTCTCTAAATTGCGACTGTTTTCGTATGGATTACCTGACTTTGCGAACAATTCCAAATCAGCTAACATTATGGTCCATGAAATAGCATCTATGGCTAAGTGATGAACACATATAAAGAAATAATTTCCTTTTTCTGGATGAGATAACCAAACTGATTTAAACAATTCACCTGTATTCAAATTGATTGATTGTTCGCTTAACTCTGCTAAGCGTTGTAATTCGGATTCAACATTGTCATTCGCTGACAAAGTATGAACTGACAATGCCTTTTCGGTTAAAGCCTCATCAACAGGTAAGATATTCGCCCGTACTTGTTCTTCAGACCATAGATATTGGTATCTAAAGCTATCATACTGGGTTAGCCAGTACTTAACCGCAGCCTCGGCCATTGACAGGCTGACAGAGTCGCTCACTTTGATACAAAATGATTGGAAAAAGCGCGCATTTTTTGGAATACCGCTGTTTAAAAACCAACTTTGAATGGGGCTCAGGGGAGTCGTACCTGTGCGTTGCACATTGTCAGCACAATCTAAAAGCGGTTCATCAAGCGAATCAACTATCGCCCTAACACTGCCTTTTTGATATAGATCTGACAACGATATATCAAACCCTGCTTTTTTAGCTTGCGCAACAATTAACAATGCTTTGATTGAGTCGCCGCTTACAGCAAAAAACTTGTCTTCGACACTTATAGATTCATTGCCAATCACTTGGCACCAAACCTCTAAGAGTGCTCTTTCTCTATCCGTTACGTCTGTCGTCTTCGTTTGGCTTTGTATAAATAACTGCGCAACAATTTCCGCTTGGTTGACCTTCCCATTTACGGTCAGCGGAAGGTCATCAAGAAGAAGAAGCCTTTTAGGTATCATATATTCAGGCAAATGCGCTTGCATATATGCGCTTATCTCTTCTTCTGAGTGTTCTGAAACTAGCGCGGCAACCAAAAGCTTACCCGCTTCTTTTAAGTCAGCCTTAAATACCGCAACTTGTGAGGCTATTTTTGCCTGTAGTAACAGTTGCTCAACTTCACCAGGCTCTATACGATATCCATTGAGATCTATCTGCTCATCCGCTCGCCCAATAAAAATCAACTGCTTAGACTCATTCCAACGAACTAAATCGCCAGTCTTATACAGGTGTTTGCCTAACCCATTAACGTTTATAAACTTTTCAGCCGACAGCGACTCTTGACCAAAATATTCTGGAGAAACACTGTCACCACCGATAAGCAACTCACCAACCGCACCATCTGGTACCAAGCGATTTTGCTGGTCAACAACATAGAGTTGGTAGTTTGGTAATGCTGTACCAATCGGAACCGCGTGACCTTGTGGTAATTGCTGTTGTTTACTGTTCCAGTTAGTGCACCCAACAACAGTTTCAGTCGGACCATATTCATTAATGAAGGTCGCTTTTGGGAAGACTTTAACCCACTTAGCTAACTGTGCTGCTAAAAGTTGCGAGCCGCCAATAACGAACACATGCTCAAGGTCAATATGCTCACAGTTCAAAGCGATTGAATCAAGGTGTGCAGGGGTTAGTTTAAATAATTTAGCGCTGTTCGCGTTGTGTAATATATCTTGTAACTCAGATAGATCGCGCTCTTGAGGCAATAACGTAACAGACTTAGAGACTAACAACGGGCTATACAATGTCGTAATGGTGGCATCAAAAGCAATTGAAGAACTAACAACACTTCCCTCTACATCACCTAAATAGCTTTCTTGTGCATGATGCAGGTAGTTCATTAAACCTTTATGTGTGATCACGACCCCTTTAGGCTGACCTGTGGAGCCCGAAGTGAACATGATATACACAGGGTCCGTCTCTTGTACATCAATCGCGTATAAAAACGCCTGTAACTCTGAGATTTCAACAAACTCAGAAAGATTAGCTGCCGTTAATTGCGATAATGACAATAACGTGACTGGCAAATCGGGAGAAACCTGTAAGCCTTGCTCATAAACAAAGAATTTACTGTTGCTTTGTGCTACGACCGCCTTTTGTCTGTTTGCTGGCGACTCAGGATCAATTGGCACATAAACAGCCCCAATTGCTTGAATAGCGAGTAATAATGCCGGTAAATCGCAAGTTCTTGGTAGGCAAACAGATATAATATCTCCCTTGCTAACACCATTTTCGCGTAATTTACTTGCTATTTGGTAAATTCGACTACCTAGCTTATGGTAGGAGTAAGTTGTGGTGCCATCCGTTAGTGCGATGGCCTGAGAAGTGCTCAGTACACTAGAAAATACATTCTTGATCAACACATTATTTGTGGTGCGACGAACGGTGCCCAAGGCTCTGTGCTTACTGAGCTCTAATTTAGACTCTATGCCCAACGTTTCGACCAAATGCAAAGGCAATGCGGGCTGGCGGAGCAACGCGCTTAAAAACTCATTAAATGCCTTAGCAAACTGATCGATCGTATTTGTCGACAAAATAGCAGCGTTGAATTGCCATTCAAGCTCTAATTCATTATTCGCTTCTGTAATATTCAAAATCAGATCTAATTTCGCACTATCAAACTGGCGGTCTAATACCTCAACCGTTAGATCTGATAAATTTACCTGAGCCTTCTCATAGTTGTGCATTGAGATCATAACTTGATAAATAGGGCTGACATGCGTCAATCGCTCTACTGATAAGTTATCAGCCAAAAACTCAAACGGATATCGATTAAATAATGAGGCTTCATATTCCTCATTTTGAGTTTTCATTATGAGCTGGGAAAAGCTCGCCTCCTCGTCTACCTTAATGCGGCAAACTTGGGTATTCATGATCATCCCTACAATGTCCGCTAGCTCTTTTGAGTCTCGACAGGCGATAGGAAAACCTAACACCACATCGTTACACTGGGTCCAACGTGATAAAGCTAGCCCCAGAACCACCTTTAAGGCAGTAAATAAGGTCACGTTCTGTTGATAGCAAAATGCTTTTAGTTGACTCGCTAACTTGCCTGATATTGCTGTGTTTATATGCGCACCGAGATAGCCATTTTCAGTTCGAGAATGATCCAAGTTAAGCGCATGACAAGCAGGGATGTCCGCTAAATATTGATGCCAATACTCTAGCGCGACATCTGCGGCTAGCCCATTTAGCCAATTGTGTTGCGCTTTTGCAAAATCACTATAATCAAGATTGCAAGATTGCTCTACTTGCCCCCCTTGTGACAGTGATTTATAAAAGCGACACAGATCCTTAACAATTATCGAATTTGACCAACCATCCGTAGCAATATGGTGTAAAACAATGACTAATAAATATTCGTTAGGCTGAAGCTCTACTAACGTGACCTTGATCGGGAAGTCTGCGGATAAATCGAACTTCACAGCTGATAACCGCTTAAGCTCAGAGTTCATATCCAATGCTCCCAGCTCATCCCTAGTTTGATGCTCAATAGCAAAGCTATTTGGATCTAGTTCGCGTAGTTCAAGCTCACCTTCCATTTCAAAAATAGTGGTTCTTAACACTTCATGATGTGCTAAAAGCTTTTGAAAACTCGCTTCAAGCACAGCAATATTTAATTCCCCCATTAGCTTAAGAGCGAATGGAATATTAAAAAGATTGCTACTATTACTGAGTTTATTCGCAAGCCATAGTCCTTTCTGCGCGGCAGATAGTACCTTGGGTTCGTCCGTCACCACCAAATCTGTAAATTGATTGTCTGAAGTTAACCACTCAATCAATTCATGTTTTTTTTGTTTGATGGCTGCAATTAAATACTCTGGTAAATCGGTGTTATGAGCAACCAACTTTAACTGAGATTCATAAACCTCTAACTCAATGCCTCGGTTTTTACATTCGAGAATGATTTGCAATAATGTCATAGCAGTACTTCTGTTTTTTTCGTTGTTGGCTGTTGTTCTTTGTCAATTAATGCTGCCAATGCCGCAATGGTTGGTGATACAAGTAAAGATTTAATCTGTATACCAACACCAAACCTGCTACGTATTTCTGCTATTAAAGTCATTGCTAATAAAGAGTGACCACCTAATTCAAAGAAGTTGTCCGTGACACCAACCGCATTTACATCCAGTAATTCACACCAAATTTCCATCAGTGCCTTTTCTGTACCTCCCAAACTTTCAGGCTGTAAAACACTAGACTCTCTGTATAATTTCCACATGGCTGATGGAGAAACTTTTCCACTGGTTGTTCGCAACATTGCATCGACAGGGATCAGTTTGTTTGGGTGCATATAGCTCGGTAACGACGCTCGGATATGTGATTGAATGATGGGTAAGACAGTTGATGCATTCTCAATATCTGCTAAACAAACGAAGCTGATGAGCTGCTCACTTGCATCCTCTCTAAGCCAAGAATGTACCTCTTGAACCTCTGGCATGCTTTTTATTAAGTTATCAATTTCATCTAACTCAACTCTGAACCCTCTTACTTTAACTTGTCTGTCTTTTCGACCAAGAAAGCTCACCAAGCCATTTGGTTGCTTCACACCCATATCACCAGTCAAATAGAAAGCCTGCCCTTTTTTATTATTCTTTGCGTCACTGGCAATAAACCTTTCTTCGAATAGTTGTGCCTTGTTTAAGTAGCTCATTGCCAAACCTGGACCCGAGATTGCTATCTCCCCTCTTGCCCCTACAGGTACTTCGTTTAATTCTCTGTCAACAATGAATAGTTGATGCCCATGAGTCGCAGAGCCAATTGCTGGCATGCTCAACCCATTAACTAAACAATAACTTGCATTCACCGTTGTTTCTGTCGGGCCATAGGCATTGATAGCATTTACGCCGAATTTCTCGTTGTACTTCTTCAATTGCGTCCAAGTTGATTGACCAATATCGTCGCCACTGACAATTAAGTTAACGGCAACTGATTGTCGTTCTAGCTCTTCCAACAAAGCTGGCGCAACAGAAGGCATAGTGTTGAAGATTGGCACTTCATATTTATTCAATAACTCAACCAGTGCACTTGGCGAAACCATCGTATCTACGTCAGGTAAAATGAGTGAAGTACCACTTGCAAGCAATGCAAAACTCTTTATCGAAGCATCAAAAGCGAAAGAGTGAGACCACACCCAACTCTTTGGCAATTCTGGGGTCAATGCCACCAACTGCGCTTGGATTTCTAGCATAAAATGCGCTAACGAATACTGGCTGATTTCAACGCCCTTTGGCGTGCCTGTAGACCCTGATGTATAAATGACATAAGCCGCTTGGTCTGCCTTAGCAGCCGATAGGCTAGGCAACTTTATATCCGCCGGCTTGGTGTGTTCCGCGCTATATACAACCAAAGGTGGCAAGTTAGTTTCTTCCTCCCACCAACTAAACGTTGCGTCAGAGATAACCATTTTTGCAGCAGAGTCTACTACTTGAAAAACCATGCGCTCTTGTGGATAGTGCGGCTCTATTGGCACATAACACGCGCCTAACCTAAGTACGGCTAACACACACACGATGAGGTCTGTGCTGGGTGAAAATACCACCCCTACTTTATCCCCAGATTGAAGCCCTTTTTCCATCAGCAAGTGAGCTTGGCTTTCAACTTGCTCAACGAGCTGTGAATATGTGATGGCTAAATCGCCATCGATCAAAGCCGTTTGATCCGGAAATTTATCCATAGTTCGGTATAGCGATAAGATTAAACTGTCGATATTTTCATCATCGCTGTTAGCTTCGAGCTTCGTTTGCGGCGCTGATAAGGTTGTTTGGTTCACAGGTAAAGCGATTTCAGACAACTTTATTTGAGGAGATTGAGACGTTGTAACTAATAAGTGTAAAAAGTCTTCGGCGAAAGATTCGACCATCGCTCTTTCAAATAGTGTTGCGTTATACAACCACTCAACTACGAGGCCGTCAGTGCTATCTGTGATCAACAACGAAAGGTCATAACGTCCCATGCTGTCGTCAGATTTTATAGTTGAAACCTCAACCCCATCAAGTTCTAGCGCTTCATCAACCAGATCTTGCATTGCAATTGAGATCTGAAAAATTGGGTTATAACCTGTATTACGTTGCGGTGCTAATTCTTCAACAAGCACTTCAAATGGTACTTGCTGATGCGAATAACCTTCCAAACATCGTTGCTTCGTATAACGCAGTAAATCGCTATAGGTTTGACATTCATCTAAATTAATTCGAAGCACCAAGTTATTTACGAACAACCCAAATATATTCTCTAATGCGGGTAAAAACCTTCCCGCAGTCGGCGTGCCGAACACCATATCAGTGTCACCACTGTACCGATTAACCAATAGTGACAAGTTGGCGAGCATAGACATGAATATTGTTGCACCGTGCTCTTTGGAAATCCCCTCAATGATTTGAGCTTTTGAGGCCTCTATGTGTGTAGTAACTTTACCTGCTTCATAAGATTGAAACTCTGGACGAGGATGTTGTAGCGGGATGCTATGACATTTAGGAATACCTGCTAGGGTATTTTTCCAATAGTCCAAATGAGGCTTAAGACTATCGTTATTTAAGGATTCTCGCTGCCACTGTGAAAAATCCAGATATTGTAATTTGGGCAGTGGCAAATCACTCATACCCATTTTAGCAATTTGGTTGTACAGTTTATTGTATTCTTCAACCAACACTTTCATCGACATACCATCAGCTGAGATATGGTGGATGTTTATCTGTAATACCCACTCCTGCTCACCAAGCTGAACAACCGTCACTCGAATTTTTATATCTTGTTCCAGTAGAAATGGTTGATATACGTCCTCTTTTAAAACCGCTTGAACTTGCTCACTGGACCAATCTAATCCAATACAGTCTGTATTAACTTCAAATGGTATATCTGCTTGAGGTAATACATACTGCGCAGGTTCACCATCATGCTCAAAGTAAATCGTTCTCAGTGATTCGTGTCTATCTAAGATTTGTTGAAAAGCAGCTTTTGCAACATCAATGCTGAACTGTCCAGTTAGATGAAATGCCGATGGCAAATTGAAGACCGCATTTTGTCCTTGTAATTTATCTATAAACCAAAGACGCTTTTGTGAATAAGACATTGGATAAATAGCTTGTCTATCTTCAAGTACACGGATCCCACTATCCTCACCTTGAGCACGGATTGACAACCACTCGATCAGCATAGGCTTTTGCTCTTTTAACTGACGCTTTAAATCATCACCTAATGCTTCTTTCGTACCTCGTACAACTAGCTGACCTTGTTCAGACAAGCCTATTTTTATTCCTTTTTCTTTTAGAACGTCAATCAATTCAGATATATTCACAGTACGAATTCCTCTTCTTCTTCACCCAATTCAGTTCCCTGAATGATGAGCATGTTATTTGTTTCAATCAGTGCTGCTATTTCCGCGATGGTTTGTGCAGAAAATAATAGTTGCACTGATAGGTTTACTTTAAATGTTTCTTCAATTCTTTTAGCGACGCGTAGTAGTAATAACGAATCGCCACCTAGCTCAAAAAAGTTGTCAAATATTGCGATGTTTTCGCTCGACAAGCCCAAGCACTCAGACCACACCTGAACAAGCTGTCGTTCAGTATCATTACGCGGTGCCACTCCTTCTTTTTCTGACTGATACTCGATAGCCGACAAAGCTTGATAATCAACTTTGCCATTGGGAGTAGACGGGAACTGTCCCAGCTGTATGAAATACGATGGGAACATGTAATCTGGAACTTTATCAGACATATAGCTTCTCAATTGCTCAGCACTGATCGGTTCCTTATTTTCAGTGGTATAAAACGCAATCAATAGCTTTTGTCCTACGGCTCCCTTTCTCACTTGTACAACACTATTGATAATGTCAGGGTGTTGCATGAGCCAGTATTCGATCTCTTTTACCTCTATCCGGAAGCCCCTGATTTTGACTTGATGATCTTCGCGGCCTAGGATTTCTATATTTCCATCGTCCATGTATCTTGCAAAATCACCGGTCTTATAGATTGGAATTTGTTTAGAACAAAGAGTGACTTGTGTGAAGGTATTTGCTGTTTGTTCTTCAAGGCCTAAATAGCCTTCAGATAAGCCATTGCCTCCAATGCATATTTCACCCACCATTCCTTCGGGAACCAACTGGTTATCTTTGTCTAAAAGGTAAACCTCACAGCCGTACATAGGCTTACCAATTGAAGCAATGCTAGTATTGAGTTCACTGGCATCCAAAATTGGATACAAGGTGACAAATGTGGTCGTTTCTGTTGGCCCGTAAACATTGACTAGTCGCAAATCTCGATTTATCTGCTTTGCCTTTTTAACGTACTCAACAGCTAATGGTTCACCTCCGACGAGTAGTGACTGTAACTGATTTAAGCATTCAGGTTGTTCATCCACCACAGCGTATAACAATACAGGAGTGAAACACGCTGCTGTCACCCCTGTATCTTTAATGCAATGATACAGTTTTACTAGATCTAGCTTGTCTTCACTGTAAATCGACAGAGTCGCGCCAGTTAAAAACGTTGTCCATATTTCAAAAGTTGACGCATCAAAGGTGATTGAGTTAACCATCAAAATAGTTTTCTGCTCGCCTATATGCGTGATTTCCTCCTGCAATGCCATATTGGCAATCGCCTTTTGAGTAATCTTAACTCCTTTAGGACGACCAGTTGACCCAGAGGTATAGATAAGGTTGCTGACACGGTTAAACGATGCTTTAAAATGAACATCGTCGAGGTTTTTGTCCAAATGAACATGCTTGATCTGACAATGCCCAAAAATGTCTTTACGTTGTGCTATTTCCGTATCGGCTCTTTGAGTCAGAACCAAATCCATCGCGGTATCTTGAACTATGTATTCAAGCCTATTATCAGGGTAACTAGGATCTAATGGAACATATGCACCGCCACTTTTAATAACAGCCAATACAGAAACAACAAACTCACATGAACGTCCCATATACAACCCAACATAACGGCCATACAAGTCATGTTCTTGTGCTATCTCCGCTGCGAGGCGGTTAGACATTTTATCGATCTCTTGATAAGTGAATGCCTTACTTCCCTCTTGGATGGCCTCTTTATTTGGAGACTGCGCAACAAAATGAGCAAACCCTTCTATTAGAGACTCGACATTATGCGGATGTGTTTTGTATTCGTTCAGAGTGGTCATTTGACGCTGCATTTCCTGCGGAGTCATCAAATCATTTAACACCACTTGTGTGTCAGGAACACTCAATAACTTATCTAAGATAGCATCCATGTATTTTGCTAAGCGGCTTAGTACACTGGCATCAAACGCAACTTTATCTACTTTCAATCTTATCGATACTTCACCTTGAGCTGAGTGCATCACGCTTGTTTCAAATAAGAAGTTAGTTCTCTCTTGTAGCTCAAAGTCCGTGACTGACACTTTTTCATTAAGTGCGTTATAGACATAAAAGTTGGTGTAATTGAATATTGAAGCGGATAAATCACATTGCGCTAACTTTTGGATCTCGCTGATCGGATAGTAGCGGTGAGGCAACAACTCCACTGATGATGACTCAATTTGCTTTATCAGCTCAACATACGTTTTTCCTCTTACTTCAACACTCAGAGGAACCGAGTTCAAAAACATACCAAGCTTCGTATCTGCACCAGCTAATGCAGGCCGTCCGTTGGTGACAACTGACGTCAATACGCTGTGATTACTATCAATCATCCACAGTAATATCGCATGCATTGCGGTATAAACTGTTTTTTCTTGTACGCCAACTTGCGCAGCTAAGCCCTTGATTGCCACCTGTTGATTTTTACTTAAGTCAATTGAGACTTGCTGAACATCTCCCGATGGCCTTGTTAACCACCAAGGTGTATGAAATTGCTCTGCTTTTGACTGCCAATATGCCTGATGCTCACGAGAATGCAGAGCCTCTTGTTCCAACCTAATATAATCGGAGATTCGAATCGATTCAGGGTCACCTACAGTACTTTGACCATCACAAAGGGCGCGATAAATACTGAATAACTCAGTATTAAAGTTAGCCACACTCCAGCCATCTAGTAACATGTGATGAAAACTGAAATGATAAACAAAATCACCATCGGTTAATTGCTGAATATGAATGCGCCACAACGGCTGCTCATAGTCAAACCCATGCGCCAAGATGGCAGACTTACGCTCTGCTATTTTTTGTCGTCGAGTCGTCGTATCAAAGTTACGTAGATCTTCTAAAATAATAGGCAGTTCGACATTTTCATAGACCATTTGCAATGGTCGTTGAGCTGACAGACTTATTGTCGACCTAAGGACTTCCTGCCTTATCACAACGTTTTGTAATGCCGCCACAAAGTGTTCGAGTTCGAAGGGTTCTGCTATGGTTGCAGAAAATAAATCGTGGTATGTAGTGCCATGTTCATCCATAAGATGATGGAAAATCATACCCTGCTGAAGCGAAGACAGTGGATACGCATCTACAGCGTCTGAAGCTTCAATGATTTGGCGTTCTTCATCGGTTAGCAATTCGAAAGCCGCTAACTTGCACGCATCGACTTGCTGTTGTGAGTGAGCACGGTTATGTCGTGTTAAAAATGCTGCCAACTCAGAAATAGTGGGATGCGCAAACAACTCACTAATTTGACACTCCCCTATTTCGCGCTTAATGCGATTGACTAACGGAATCGACTTAATTGAATCACCGCCTAACTCAAAGTAATTATCCGTAATACCAATCTCATCCAACCCTAAGGTCGTCATCCATATATCTGCTAACTTCGTTTCGAGTGTATTCGTTGGAGCTACTCGGCTACCCTGAAGTTTAACGTCTGGCTTCTCTAGCTTGGCAACATCCAACTTACCGTTTGCCGTCATTGGTAACGCCTCAATCTTAACCCAGTATGCTGGGACCATATGAGAAGGCAGTACTAAAGACAGCGCCTTCTTCAGGTAAGTTAAAAGCGCTGAACTCTCTGACTTATGCTCATCATGAGGCACGATGTATGCGATTAATGCTTTCGTGCCAAGAGGTTCTTGGTGTACAACGACTTTACATATTGATACTTCATCTAGTGCTGTTAATTTGGCTTCGATCTCACCAAGTTCAATCCTGAACCCTCTGATTTTCACCTGATCATCAATTCGCCCCATATACTCGAGCGAGTTATGTTGATTAAATCGTGCTAAATCCCCAGTTCGGTACAATCGAGTGTAAGGAATTTCAGGTATTGGGTTAGAAACAAACTTTTGATTCGTCTTCTCCAAATCACCTAGATACTCTTTTGCTAACCCAGCACCTGTCACATACATTTCTCCTACCACCCCTTTGGGCACCAAACGCATATTCTGATCGAGTACCACAATTAATTGGTCATGTAATGGTTTGCCGATACTCTTATTATCCAAAGAGTCGGGGTGTAGGAAGTTGGCGGTCACATGTACCGTTGTTTCTGTAATACCGTACATGTTGACCAATTGGATTTGCTCAGCACTGTAGTACTGCCACCAGCGCTCTACCATGTCATGATCTAACGCTTCACCACCAAAAATAATTAATCTAAGTTGTTCAAACACAGCCTTGCTTTCTATCGCTGCGAGTGTGAACCCATAAAATGCAGAAGGTGTTTGGTTTAATATCGTGAGGCCATGTTTTTGTGCAAACTCGCCAAACTTATATGGATCTCTAGTGCAGGCATTCGTTGGTAGTAATAACTTACCACCATGTAATAATGCTCCCCACATCTCCCAAACCGAGAAGTCAAATGCCGGTGAATGGAACATAGCCCACGTATCGTCCGATGAAATTGCAAACTCATCTCGCGTTGCATAAAACAGCCTCATCACGTTTTCGTGAGTTTGTACTACACCTTTTGGCTTACCTGTGGATCCCGAGGTATAAATGACATACGCTACTTTAGAGCTAGCTGCTTCATCTACACTTGGCACTTGTGATGCCGAGCAATCCGCTTGTAGTGACTGTAACGACACCGGCAGATTCTGGTATTGATTAGTAAAATCAAAATGATCCTGCTCATGCGTTAACACCAATGAGGTGCCGGTATCACCAAGGATATAAGTAATACGGTCAACGGGGTTATTTGGGTCAATTGGTACATAACCGTTACCAGATTTCAGTATTGCTAGTATTGCTACGATAAGCTCAAACGAGCGATTCATACAAACAGCGATAAGGTTGTTTTGACCAATGCCTGATTGAATGATCTGTACAGCGAGTTTCGATGAGTAATTATCTAATTCAGCATACGATAACTGTTCATCACCAAATACTAATGCTGTTTTATCTGAAAACAACTGCGCCTTATCACTAAAAGCTTGATGAATATGGTGCTTAACCGGATATGATTTTCTATTCGGAACCAAGCCTTTGGACAACTCTTTTTTCTCAATGTCAGACAACATATTGATATCCGACACCGTGCTAACGCACGTCACCATACTTTGCATTATCGCTTGAAGGTGCTTTACAACTTGACTCAGTTTATCCGCATTGAGCAAGTGCTGCTTAACTTCAAAGCTTATTTGCAGTTCTTCCCCAAGGTACGCGATGAGGCTAAGGCCATAATTATTGCCTTCAAAATTGTTAACCGACTGCACCTCAAATTGTGCATGTTGTGCATTTTGCGTAATTGCCTGATCAATAGGATAGTTTTCAAAAACGATCAAACTATCAAATAAACTTTGTCCCAAAGGGTGCTGCTTTTGGATTTGAGATAAAGGCAAGTAGCTATAGGAATCAGCTTCAACTAGATCTGTATGGATACTGTGTAACCAGTTTTCCAATGCAGTTTCTTCATCAACCTCAACAACCATTGGCAATGTATTGATGAATAGACCAATGATCTTATCCGCTCCAACTAAACTGGGTGGACGCCCTGATGTTGTGACACCGAAGGTGACATTTCTCTCTCCCGTATAGCGGCTTAACAACAAACTCCAGGCGGCCTGCAAGATCACATTCACTGTTGTTTGATGACGTCTGGCAAGCTGCACCAACGCCATAGTGTCTGCATGACTGAACTTCAAGCTATCATATATAGTAACGGCTTCAACGTCACCTGCTCTGAATTCACTCACGGGCAAACTGGTCTTTTGTTCAACCTTGGCTAATGTTTGCTTCCAGTATTCTTTCGCTTCATCCATCGGTTGTGTAAGTAACCAATCTACATAATTCCGGTAGCGCTCGCTTTGTTCCAAACGCGCAGTGGAGTTGGTCAATAATGAGCGATAAATTTCGGTTACTTCTGAGAACACAATCGACGTACACCAACCATCCAAAATTGCATGGTGGAAAGTCCAAAGTAAGACCGACTCTCCCTGCTCAGAATCACACTCATTAGATCCACTCAACGTAAAGTGGGTAAAACGCATTAATGGAAAATCTTTTACACTGAACCCTTGACGTTTGTCCTCTTGTAAATGGGTGACGATCGCCTGCTTCTGCTCTACTGCTGTCAAATCCGACAAGTTTACTGAGCGCCAATTCAGTACGCTCGAAGGTCTAACTAGCTGATGAATATTCCCTTGCTCAAATCCAACAAAACTGGTTTTGAAAATATCATGTCGCTCTAATACTTCTTGCCAAGCGGATTTAAATAGAGATTCATTGATGCCCACCAGCGACAATTCAATTTGAGACACGTATGCGGATTTTTCTTCCATGCTATGGAATAACATGCCTTGTTGCATGCCCGTTGCGGGATACAAGTCAATTTTGGCAAGCTCATTTGCATTAAGCGTGTCTAGCCAACTATCTAACCGAGCTTGGTCAACGCTTGCCAGTGAGAAATCACTAGGTGTAGGTCGTCTTGCTATGCTCCCCTCATTAACCAAATTACAATGTGCCACAATATGACTAAGCGCTTGTAAATATGAGGCTGGCCACTGCTGGATAAAATGCTCACTGTATTGATACGCATCATATTGCAACGAAAAGCTAAGTCGCCCATCTTCAACATAACAATCCAAAATTAATGGGTGAGTTTGGGCTCTTTGCTCGCTGAAGTTTTGACCACTACTTTCCTTCGCTAACTCGAAATAGTTGTTCGCTTGATGTTTTGCGTCTAACTGTCCTAAGTAGTTAAAGAGCAACTCACTTCGGTAGTTAGCAAATAATGGTTGAGCCTCTCCACCACAGCGATTTAATATTGCAAACCCAGCCCCTGCCGTAGGCACAGACCTAAATTGCTCTTTAACAGCACAAATAATATCGTTCACACTATTTGACGGACTGTCTAATAGGCAAGGGTAAATATTGGTGAACCAACCGACCGTTTCGCTCAAGTCATATTGGCTTTCTAAATTGTCTCGCCCATGCCCTTCTACATCAATTCTTATTTTTCCTTGCAACGGTGCAGCTTCATTTGTCATCAATAAAGCAGACATAAGCAACTCATTAGTTTTTGTCTTGTATGCTTGGTTGCTAACACTCAACAGGCTTTGTGTCTCTAACACAGGCAAGTCAAACTTAACTTCACGAAATTGCGGCATCTGCTCATGCTTACAAGAAACATCTAAATTATCTCGCTCAATATCAGACCATGTTGATACCGGTTGACTAACTACGTGCTGCCAATAACTGTGCTGTTTTAAAATGATGTCCTGTTTGGCGAGCTGCTGAACATACTCACCCCACTCTTGAAAAGAGGATGTTTTATCTTCCAATTGATATGACTGCTGCTGGCAATGCTGCTGATATAACCTGTTCAAATCATTTAAGATCACGCGCCATGATACGCCATCAACTAACAGGTGATGGATCACAAAGAGCACCCGGTCTTCACTATTTGTATCACCGCAGGTGTCTGCTTCCGCTTGAACAAGGTCACGCAACAAAACCACTTTCATAAGTGGTCCAGATACGATATCCAATTGTTTGTGTACGCTAGTTGCAAACTGCTCAACACTGAGGTTTGACTGCGCTTTTTGATAAGTCGGCCAGTGCACCTCTTCAACGAATGAGCCTAAGCTATCTAATGCTCGATAGTGACCTTGCCAAGTGCCTTGTTCATTCATAGCGAACACCAGCCTCAATGCATCGTGGCGCTTGACAATTTCGGCTATCATATCGCTAAGTGTATCGGCAGCAAGCGCCTCTGGCACAGATAGCATGACGCTTTGGTTGAAGTGATGTAAGTCAGTAAGATCGTCAAAAAACTCAACTTGGACAGGTAGTAATGTCTGAGTGCCATTTACTGACGTTTGGTTCGTTTGTGTCTTTTTCTCAAATGTAACACGCTCTACCAACCCGCGAATCGTTTTACCTTCGAATAGATCACGCACACTGAAATACAAACCTTCATGTGCAGCTCTTGATACCAGTTGAATTGATAGTATCGAGTCACCGCCTAACTCAAAGAAGTTGGCGTTCACACTCAATTGCGCCTTATCTAAGCCGAGCAAGTCAGTCCACATGTCGACAAACTTACGTTCCAACTCTGTTTCTGGTTTCGCAAAGTTTGCCGACGCAATTGCTGCCCAATTAGGCTCTGGCAAACTAGATTTATCAACTTTACCGTTGGCAGTAAGTGGTAACTCTTTTATATCAACAATCGCCGCTGGGATCATATAACTTGGCAAAGTCTCTATGAGACTTTGCTTAACTTCACTGATCACAGCATCAATATTGATATTACTTTGAGTGTTTTGGGCTAGATTTTTTAATTCCTGTTTTGGTGCATCGTAATACGCTTCATTGGCTGGACAAATATATGCAACCAACCTTTTGCGTCCATAATTATCATCTTTAGCAATGACCGTAGCACTTTTAACCTGTGGGCTTTGCAGTAACTGAAACTCAATTTCACCGAGCTCAATTCTGAACCCTCTAATTTTTACTTGATGATCTTTGCGCCCACAAAACTCAATTGTGCCATCCGGCAAATAGCGCCCTAAGTCGCCCGTTCTGTATAGTCTTTCAGCTAGAATTGGATGCGGTAAATATCTTTCTCTTGTACGTTGCTCATCATTGTAATAGCAGCGAGCTACGCCCTCACCCGCAATAAATAACTCACCAGTGACCCCTTTTGGAATAAATGCCAAGTTTTCATCCAAAATATAAAACTTCTGGTTAGCAAGTGGCTTACCATATGGCACAGACTTCAACGCACTTGTATCGCCTACAATAGGGTGGTCTATTGACCAAATTGAACCTTCGGTCGCCCCTCCCAAACTATACACATTGGCCCGCGGGAAAGTTTTAAACAAGCGCGCTGGTAAGTCAGTTGCAATCCAGTCACCACTCATCATCATTACCCTGACGCAAGGTACAACATGCTGTTTTAACTCGGCCTGTTCACATAAAAACGCAGCGGAGGTTGGCACAGTATTCCAAACACTTACAGCATGTTGCTCAACCATTTCTAGCCAATGTTGCGGCAACTCTAGCTTATCAGGGTCAGGCAGCACTATGGCACCACCTTTCGCCAGCAAACCAAAAATATCATATACCGATAAATCAAAACTCAGAGCTGAAATAGCGAACACACGGTCAAGTTCTGTCACGCCATAACGACTGTTAATATCTAAAATTGTATTGGCAGCCATTCGGTGCTCAATTGCTACCCCTTTTGGGTTGCCCGTTGAACCAGATGTAAAGATCACATAGGCAAGATCTGAATCTGACTGTGCCATGAAAAGGTCTGATTTCTCGATTAAATCTGCAAGCTCATCACTGCTGTGTTGAACATGTTCAGTGCTGCACATACTTTTGTGCAATTTATCACCATCAACAGCAACTTGATGAACCCCTTTTTCATCAATGAGTAAAGTACAGTTTGCTTGCCTTAATACCGCCGCATTTCGACTCTCAGGCCAGTCCAATGAAAGTGGTAAGTAAGCGCCTTTTGCCATGTTGACAGCCAGCGTTGCGATGATCTGCTCTGGTGTTTTTGGTAATAAAATAGCGACTAATACTTCCGGCCCTACGCCCAGTGTTTTTAAAGACAATGCCAGTGCATAGGCCCTTTCAAACAGGGTCTTATACGTTAACGTTTGTGTGGATGTAATTATCGCAGGAGAATCTGCATAGTCTCTTAGTGCATCAAAAAACAACTGGTGTAGTAGCCTAGGCCCAGGCAACGTCACTTCCGTGTCATTGAAATCGACCAGTTGCTCTTGCAACTGTGATTCAGATAGCGTCCGAACTTGATTAATTTCATCATGCAATGAAAGCCCAGTAAACGATTCGAGCGTGTTGGTAAGGTGTTGATGAAGCGTCTCGATAAACTCGCCAGTAAAAATACTATCATCGTATATGTACTGTAATCGAGATTCTTCGCTGCTAACTTGCAAGTTTATTTCAAGGTCAAAACGTGAGTTTGTTTTCTCTAACTGCTGACATTTAGTGCTAAATGGCAGTGCCTTTAAACTTTGTTCAATCGCGGCCACCCCATCATCAGCATTCAGGACGATCTGAAATATAGGAGAATACTGGGCATTTCGCTCTACTTTAAGCTCATCAACTAGCTTATCAAACGGCATTGATTGATTGATTTGCGCTTCTACATGGAGCTGCTTCATATCAGCCAAGTACGCCTCAATCGTTCTATTTCTAGTATTTGCCCGCAAAACAACAGGGTTAACAAAAACCCCTACAGCGTCTTCCGCTAACGCGTTTCGTCTGTTTGTAAACGGCGTACCAATTACCACGTCATTACTGGCACTGTGTCTAGACAATACGAGAGACAGGGCACTGTGAACAATAACGAAGGGGGTGGTTTCATTTTGCTGAGCATAATCCAGCAGCTTTCTATTAAGCTGAGCAGGTAGGCTATGGTATTGCGCTAAACCAGTGTTCGATTTTGTTTGAGGTCTGTGTTTGCAAAGTGGCAAATTATGAGTATCGGGAATGCCTTCAAGCTTCTCGCGCCAATAAGCCGATTCTGCGTTAAACGTGTGACTCGATTGCGTAGCATTTTCCCACACTGCATACTCAAGGTAATGATTTTGAGCATCGTTATTGGACGTTTCACAGCCTCCTTCAGTATTTATCAAACCAAGGTAAAAGCGCTTAAAGGCTTCTAACAAGAAGCCTACCGACCATCCATCGGCCACGATGTGATGAATATTAATTAACAACACACCTTCATCAGACCCTAAATCAATGTAACTTGCTTTAAGCTTGACATCTTTAGTTAAATCAAAAGTTTCTCTTTGTGCTTTGTATATGGCAGCTTGTACAGCAGAGTGCTTTTTCGACTCATTTAGCTTGCTTAAGTCTTGCTTGTCTAATTGCCAATTCCAGTGCGCAGGCAGGTATTGAACAGGTACGCCTTCAACCTGCTCAAAGTTTGCTGTTAAGATTGGGTAGTGGTTAATAACATCTCTAAATGCCCGTTCGACCTTGTCAACATTAACCTTCCCTTCGGTATTTAAGGCCACGAACATATTGTATTCAGGGCTGTCGCCTTGCAATTGCTCGACCATCCACAGTCGTTGCTGAGAAGAGGTCAAAGGAATTCTTTCTTCAAGCGCTATACCATTGTGTGTATGTGCTGTACTTTCTCTGCTTTCATGTAGCTTGCTCACCATTTGAGCGAGGTTTTTGCTTGCAAATACATCCTGAACTGCCGCCTCTTTAAAGCCAGATTTACGTAACAGCGAGATCAGTTTGACTGCAATTACCGAGCTGCCACCCAAAGAAAAGAAGTTGCTATGTGCACCAATGTGCTCAACTGATACATTTAAGACTTGCGCCCATAGATGGGCCATATGCTCCTGTTCTTGTGTCTTAACGCCACTCTCTATGCTCGACTCTAGTTGCTTATTTGCAAGTTGCTTTCTATCAGTCTTACCATTTGCTGTTTTTGGTATAGCATCAATATGAAATATCTCAGCGGGTATCATGTAATATGGCAACTGTTGAGATAATGCCTGCTTCGAATAAGTGATAAGCTCCTCAATATCGCCACAAAAATCAGAGGTAATTTCCACATATCCGACTAGAATACCGCTCGGATTGCTTTGCTTATTTACAACAACAACAGCTTCTCGTATCGATTTGTTTTTTCTTAATACTTCTTCAATTTCGGCAAGTTCAATACGAAAACCATTGACTTTAACCTGCTCATCGATACGACCAATATATTCAAAATCATCGGCATCAACTTGCCTGACATAGTCACCTGTTTTATAAAAACGCTCAATGCCATACCTGTTAGATAAAAACTCACTACACAGAAATTGTAATTCGGTTTTGGTTGTGTCACCCAAATAACCGACTGATAGACTCGCTCCACTAATGCATAATTCCCCAACCACTCCGTGCGGCGCTATATCTCCGTTATCCATCAGAACAAAATGCTGATACCCAGGCAATGTACCACCAATTCGCGACATTGCAGCGGTAGATGTCTTCGATATCTGTTTGATCATTGACCATATAGTTGCTTCTGTTGGGCCATAACAGTTCCAGACTTGATGACACGCATTAAGGAGCTGTTGTGCTAAAGAAGCGGTTACAGGCTCACCTCCAACCAATGCATTCAAGTTCGAACTGCCAGACCAACCTGACTCAAATAGCATTTTCCAAGTAGTAGGCGTTGCTTGTAGCAAATTGATATTGTGGCTTTCAATCATCTCACAGAGACGGTCTGGATTAACCGTATCGGTATTGGAAGCAAGATAGAGAGTTCCCCCTTTGATGAGAGTGCCTAAGATTTCAAGCAACGAAATATCAAAGATATAAGTGGTGATTGCCAGCGTTCTTGTTTGCTGCGAAAAACAGCTTGATAACTGCTCAGTTGCACCGATTAAAAAGTTAGCAAGCGCTCCTCGACTGATACTAACACCTTTAGGATGCCCCGTTGAACCTGATGTAAACATGGTATACGCAAGCATCTCATCATCTATCGAAACTGACGAACACGTACCTTGCTCTGCGCTTACCATCACTTGCCAATGAGTATCAAGCGCACAGACAGGTAAAGACAAATCTGCAACCCTAGAAAGCAGTTGGCTTTGTGTAAGTATGCCTTTGAGTTCTGCGGTATCACTAATATGTTTTATTCTGCTAAGTGGGAAGTCATGTGAGATAGGTACGAATGAAATACCACTGTGCAAACATGCCAGCATTGTGACGATGCTTAAGTTGCTACGTTCAAAGCATAACCCCAACGTATCTCCCTTGCTGTAGCCAAGATCTTTTAACTTATTGGCGATGGCATTTCTGTGAGCAACAAGTTGTGCGAACGATAAAGTTTCATTTTCATCAACCAAAGCGAGCTTATCGCTATGTAGCTCCAAGCCATGCTTAATCAATATTTCAAGACTTTCGTTTGAATTATTTAATTGCCCCTGAATCAATTGCTGACGTTCACAGTGGTTAATAACGCTGAGCTCTTTTAACTCTTGGGTTTCATCTTCAAGTATATGCGCAACGTAATCAAGCAACCTATCTGGTATAACTTCAATATCTTTTGGAGAAAAGTATTCAGTTTGTAAATCTATTAACAGCTCAACACCCCCTGTTTGAGCATGTTCCCACACGGTTACCGATAGTGGCAGTTTTTCATCGTTATTTGTAACAAATACAATATCTGAATTGTCATTTTCAAATGCCAGTGCCCTATCCAGTTTTAAGTAATTAAATTGAAAATCAAAGCTGGGTTCTGTTAAGCCTAACTCTTTACGGTTAGTGATTACTTGACTTATAGGATACTGCTGATGACGTAGCAGCTTTTTTTGAACTTTAATAATTCTTTGGGTGATACTCTCTAAATTATCACCTAATTTAATATCTACATTCATGGGCGAATAGCTCAAAAACGCCCCCAACATATTACGTTCAATCGCGCCCTTTCTGTTGTGCACTGGCATTGCGATTGTCACATTATTCTTGCCAAATGTTTTATGTATAAAACCCGTCACCAACGCACAGTAAACGCTGTTTATTGCTACATTCAGCCGCTCACTCACCCTTTCTATTTGAGCGACATAATTTTCAGAAAGTGGCAATTTAACCCTTACACTCGCATCATTTTTTTGACTTTCTTTATATTGGGAGTAAGGAGTAAATAAAGGCTGTTTATGCGGAAAATCATATTCATTCCAAAAATTTTTGTCTTTCTCAGCCTTAGCACTCATCATGTAACGCTTTTCCCGCTCTACAACTTCCTGCCACGGCATGGCTGGCTGCTGAAGTTGTTCACCTCGATAAAAAAGAGATAGGCTTTTGACAAGGTTAGCGAATCCAAATCCATCCATGATCACATGGTGCGCGAGTGCCACATAACGAAATTGTCCAGGCGCGAGTTTTACCAAGTAAAATT
Source organism: Pseudoalteromonas sp. MMG022 (assembly GCF_021654245.1). Classification (NCBI taxonomy): domain Bacteria; kingdom Pseudomonadati; phylum Pseudomonadota; class Gammaproteobacteria; order Alteromonadales; family Pseudoalteromonadaceae; genus Pseudoalteromonas; species Pseudoalteromonas sp. MMG022. The sequence continues at coordinate 52,691 of NZ_JAKFZQ010000016.1, forward strand.
TATAAAGTTCCTTACCTATCAGCTCCATAGGAGAAGAAAACACACTTTTTATAAAAACGTCAAACGCGTTATCTGGATTACTTTGCTGACTGACATCAACCAAAGGAAGCTCGGTCGAACGTTCATCTGTGATGTATTGTTCAAATCCATCATCTGACTCGATGATACGAATTCCAAATACATCAAATGTTGAAATGAGCAGTTCATGGGCAGATTGAATTTTCGACAACGACAGCTGTGCTTGGTCGTCTATTTCTATGTAACCGCCAATGTTGTAGCGTGAAGAACATTTATTTTTTAGCTGATCGAAGAGAATATCTTGCTGAATACTACTTAGGTTAAAACTCATTTATCTTTCCGTGACTTATTATTTATATTTTTGTCTTGAACAAGATTAAAAGTTTATAGAATTATTTTCAACAATTAAAATTACACAAATTAGGGAAATTTTGATTAGGCACCCACTTACACCTACATACCGCCACAACCGCTTTTTATTCCATGATTTTCAATTTTAAAGATTTTCGACAAAAATCACCTCTATGTCAGGAAACCTGTGGATCCCAAAGGGAAGACCACGATAACACCCTATTATTAATGAACTTTTTATGAACCTCACAAAGTGTGACAAGATCACACAAGTACTGACTAAAAGGCAAGTTATTGCAGTTTACGGTAAAAAAACTGAGAGAGCCTTATGACACTAAAAAATAGAATAACGGCAATGTATATGGCCTATAGAGAGTTGTTTGCACTGGCTTCCGATGCCTACTTTAGAGAAAGAGACACTCCAATGCATAGTAAATATGCCACGGAGTCTTTAGTATTTTTTTGAATAAAGTTCCAACTTAATTAAGATGAGTGAAAATTTAAACACAAACATTACGCGAAACCACCGTACAGCCTTGATGATTACTGAGCATTTAGATGAAACCAACAAATCTGAGAGTTAAAGAATATTCACGCGTTCACTGTTTATCTCCCCCCAACACTCACAGAAAAACCTCCCCATAAAATTGGCAAATTAGAGAACCAAATAACAACAAAAAGAAGCACCTTAGCAATCAAACTTAAGATTACTATCACCTAGATACATCAACATTAAGCTCTTAGCAAAAGACTTTTATTTAATACCAAGAAAGACTTTTTACTATTGACTAAATCGAAAACAAGGCTTACCGTATTGAAAATTGAAACGCCTACAATTCAATGAGATAGTTTTCTAGACGTATTTTAAAAGGAATTCAGTATGCATAAAAAGGAATTAATCCATAATTGGAATGAAAGCTCTAAATTAAAAAGAAAAGTATCGCTTTTAGATGAATCACTCAGAGACGGCATTCAATCTCCAGGCGTTTGGCTACCTGAATTAGATGAGAAAAAAGAACTCATTTCCTCTATGGAAAAATTAGGTGTAGAGTATCTCGATATCGGCTTTCCATCGGCAAATAAACGTGCTTTTAATAATATTAAATCGCTCGTTTCTCATATCTCAAACTGCCAGCTTAAAATAAAGCCTTGCTGCGCAGGTAGAACACATATCGAGGATATAAAACCCATTATTTCATTATCCGAAACAATGGGGAGGCCAATTGAGCCCCTATTATTTATCGCAGTAAGTCCCATAAGACAACTGGTCGAAAAATGGGATTTAGCACATATTATTTCAATTTCAAGAACAACGCTTGAATTCAGTTTATCCCAAGGATTAACACCAACTTTAGTAATTGAAGATGCCACTAGAGCATTACCTAGCACGCTCTCATCTATGTATGATCTTGCAATTGAGCTAGGCCTCAACAGAATTGTGTTATGTGACACGGTTGGCCAAAGCACTCCTGCCGGTGTACGTGAAATCGTTTCTTGGTCAGTAGCATATTTTGAACAACGCGACTATCAGATCGGTTTTGACTGGCATGGCCACAATGATCGAGGGTTAGCCTTAATAAACTCTATGGAAGCTATCTTGGCTGGCTGTGATCGTATTCATGGGACCGCACTTGGCATAGGTGAACGCACAGGAAATGCGGCTATTGACCAAATCATCGTTAATTTGTTCTTACAGGGCTATACACAATGGGATGTCAGTAAGTTAAAAAATTATGTCGAATTGTCAGCAACTTATTTTAAGCAGACTATCCCCGACAATTATCCTGTGTTTGGTGCCAATGTGTTTAAAACAGCCTCTGGCGTCCATGCTGCGGCAATTAGAAAGTCCAAGCTACTCGAGAACCCCATGTTATGTGATTTGATTTATTCATCAGTGCCTGCCTCTGCTTTCTCCCGAGAAAATGAAATTGAAATTAACTATATGTCAGGAAAAGCGAATGTAATCAATTGGCTAGAACAAAGCGATGTCTTAATTACATCAGAATTAGTGGACAATATTTTGAAATTTGCTTCACAGCGACATCGTCCACTTACCGATGATGAAATATACAGCGTAATTGAAGGTGTGAATTAAGGTGTCAAAAAACTATATTGATACGAATGGGAGAGCATTCGTACTCACAAACACCCCCCAGCAAATAGAAATGCAAATTAATAACCAAGGTGTGAAATCTCTCGATGAATACCTAAAACAAGATATTTGCAACGATTTATTGGATAACATCTCCACAGACGAGATAACTCCCGGTTGGTGCTGCTTTTGGTACGATGAGAAGCTAGCTGACTTTGCCTATCTCGGCTTGAGGCAAGGGGTTGTGCACGAAGGCGATATAAAGCGTATTAACCCGTGTGTGATAGTATCTGGAAACTCAAAGGGCTGTGGCTCTTCAAGAGAACATTCACCTTATGCTGAAAAAGCACTAGGCGCAAAAGTCATAGTCGCCAAATCATTTGAAAAAATCTACTATCAGAACTGTATTAATATTGGGTTGTTTCCTACCACAGATTTTTCAATATTAGAGTATGTGTTTGACAAACAACCGATCCCGCTGGGCAAGTTCAGCGAATCTATGTCGCGAATTGATAGAGAAATCATTTACAAAGGGGGGTTGTTTAAATTTAATATTGAGCACCATAAAAACAAACAGCCGATTACGGTCTTCGATGAGGCTGCCCCCCTAAATTTATTACAAAAAATAGTAAAAAATAGACTCAGTTCCATCTATTCAGATCATCAATCCAATGAAGTGTCTTTTTGTCATGTTGATCTAAGGTTTTCTCACGAATATGTTTCACCTATGTGCATATCACTGTTTGAAAGCGAATTAGGTCATAACGCGACATTAACGGACCCAACGTCTATCGTTTGCTTTCAAGACCATTTAACATTTTTAGAGCAAACGCTACCTGCGCAAAAGCAACACTTGGCCGTCCAAGCCAACAGACTTATTGAGACACAGTTAGAGTTCGTGAAGCTCAATGGCCTAACCTACTACTCAGGACGCTCTGCTAGCGAAAAGTCTGCAATATGCCACAATGCGGTGATGGAAGATCTCGCTCTACCTGGACAGGTAATCATAGGGACTGACAGCCATACTTGCACCGCTGGCGCGTTGGGGTGTTTTGCATTTGGTGTTGGGGCAACGGATATGGCAAATGCATGGTTTACGAAAGATGTAAAATTTACCATGCCAAAGACCGTTGCAATAGAGTTGGTTGGCGAACTCCCCCCATGGTGTACCGCTAAAGATATCGTACTTCAGTTGCTGACATTAGATTTCTTTAAGCATTCAGAAGCACTTGGCTGCGTACTCCTATATAAAGGAGACGGAATCAAACACTTATCAATCGACGAACGCGCGACGATTGCCAATATGGCGGTTGAAATGGGCGCTACCACCGCAATTTTTGAAGTAGATTCTGTGACCCTTGATTACATAGAGAAAATGAGAGATTTACCTGAGCATCAAGTAACTGCTTTGCTTGAATTGGTGAATGATGATGATGCCCAATTTGATCATCAACTTTCATTGGAGCTCAGCTCAGTTAGCCCATCAATTGCATTGCCTGGCGATCCTAGAAATGTGCATTCTTTAGAGCATATTCTTGCTCAAAGACTCAACACAATCACAGTTGACAGAGCTTATGCAGGCTCATGCACCGGAGGAAAAAATTCGGATATGGATCTGTATGCGCAAGTGTTACTTCACGCAAAGAAGCTCGGTTTGGAAAAGCCAGACAATATTGACTTTTACATTCAGTTTGGCAGTGACAACGTCAAATCATATTGTGAAGAGAAAAATTATATATCGCTATTTGAAAGCTTTGGAGCCAAGTTAATCGACCCTTCTTGTGGTGCATGTATCAACGCAGGCCCTGGTGTTTCAAAACAATCGAGTGAGGTAACAATTAGCTCTCAAAATAGAAACTTTCCAGGTCGTTCTGGGCCTGGGAGTGTTTACTTAGCTTCTCCAACGGTTGTGGCTATTGCAGCAGTTGCAGGTAAATTAATGACCCCTTCGGAATTTTTTAGTAAAAATGAACACTGAAAGAAAAATCATCATAATACCCGGTGATGGTATAGGCAAAGAAGTGACCAACGAAGCGGTTAAAGTTATTGAACATATCAATCACTCGAGCTGTGACGTTGTTAATTATGAATATTTCAACCGAGATGCCGACTTTTATCTTGAGCACGGTTACATTCTAAAAGATTCGGATATAAAGAGTCTTACAGATGGTGTAGACGGTATTTTGTTCGGCGCTATCGGTGATCCTCGTATTCCTAATATGGAGCACGGTAGAGAGCTGCTTCTAAAATTAAGACAATCTTTAGACTTATACGTTAATTTTAGGCCTATTAGAGCTGTTAGCAACTGTTACTCCCCCCTTAAGGAAAACCGAGTCGAGGGGGCTGACATGGTTATTTTCAGAGAAAATACCCAAGGGCTCTATACTCAAGTGGGAGGCTCTGTTGCTGGTGTTGATGGCACGCAAGCCGCAATGGATACCGCGTATTATTCAACGCATTCTGTAGACAGAATTATAAGAGAAGCATTTGAATGGGCAGTGGCAAACGATAGGCGTCGCGTAGACTTAGTCGATAAAGCAAATGCCGTGACGAATATCGGTCAACTATGGCGAACACGTTTTCGCAAAATATCTAAAGAATTTAATCACATTGAAACAGGAGAGCATTACATTGATGCGTACTGCCAACGTATGGTCAGCGACCCTAGATCGATAGATGTTGTCGTTTCCAGTAACCTATTTGGTGATATTCTAGGTGATTTAGGCGCGGGAGTTGTAGGTGGTTTAGGAATTACCCCAAGCGCGAATATCAACCCACAGTCGGGTATCGCTTTGTTTGAACCCGTTCACGGCTCTGCCCCCGATATCGCTGGAAAAGGAATTGCTAATCCAGTGGCGTCACTCTACAGCTTAGCCCTTTTATATGATCATTTGCGATTAGACAAATGGGGAAAACGCATCACTGCAGCTGTTGATGAATATCTGCAAATGGCTAGCTCTCACAAAACGCCCGACTTGGGTGGTGAAGCTGGCACATCCGATGTAACAGAACAAATTATTTCTCTAATAGATGTGTCATGACCAATTATGTATTAATCACCCAGCACGTTAAAAGACGACTGTTAATCTCCAAAAATGAAAATATAGAGGTTTTCATTTTTGATCACATAGAAGCCTTACTATGTCGTTAACCCTTTCAAAGCAGGGGAATTTGATGTGCCAAAATTCTCCCATGATCAAACTAGCAAAAGACATCAATATGTCTCTGGCTAGTGACAGTAAACAGTGGTTAAACTTGGGTGTTGGAAACCCTTTAATAACCAAAGAAGTTGAAGAGTATTGGCTATCAGTTATTAAATCTATATCTGCGGAAAAAGTTGCCCAATCAGTAATGAGCTATGGCAGCACTTCGGGAGACTTACTATTAAGAAAAACATGTTCGGAACTACTTAATAAGCATTATGGCTGGGAAACTACCGCTGAAAACATATTGGTAACAAATGGTAGCCAATCTCTTTTCTTTATGCTTAACAATATATTTTCTGGACAATTTAATAGCGACAGTAAAAAGATATTCATTCCAGCCCTGCCCGAGTATGTGGGTTACAGTGGACAAATATTAAATCAGGACGGTTTTGATGCGAGGCTGCCGACGGTTAAAAATATAGATGATAAAGAGTTTATTTATAAACTGGACATTGAAAATTGTCATGTAAACCGTCGTGAGCATGGAGCTATGATATTATCATTTCCCAGTAATCCAACAGGAAAATGCTTGTCTGAACAAGAATGGCAGTTTTTAGTTAAAGCAGCTGAAAATGAAGGAATACCACTAATTATCGACTGCGCATATGGCAACCCTTTCCCAGGGCTATGCCACCAGCCTATTGATTTTAAAATGCTTCCAAATCTAGTTTATAGTTTTAGTTTTTCAAAAGCCGGCATTCCTGGTAGTAGAATTGGTATTGCCGTTGCCGATTCAGCTCTGGTAGCTAACCTATCGCTCAGTCAATGTAATGCAACTATTCAGCCTAATGCATATGCCCAGCTACTGGCTAATCAAGCTATAAATCATCATGACCTAAGTCGCTTTTGTCACCAAGTGTTAAGACCTATGTATTCCAACATGGCACTATTTGCCAAAACATTAATGATGGATTTATTTAAGGGCATTAATTGGAAAATGCATCAATATTCCGGAGGAATGTTTCTTTGGATACAGTTTTCAGACTTAAAATGCAACTCACAAGTTATTTATGAAGAAGCCAAAAAGCATAAATTAATCATTGTTCCCGGTGATGTCTTCTTTTTCGGTGTGGACTCATCTTCGATTGGTGGAGAGCAATGTATTAGAATATCATTGGCCGTCAGTGAGAGAACTTTAATAGAAGGACTATCTATATTGAAAAATATAATTCACAAACTACTAGTTAACAAAAACTAAAGCAGAGCAGCGCTTTAGCCTAAGTTAATATCATGAAAGAAAAAACGAAAGTCACCTAATAAAACACTATGCATGGGATGATAATTCCAATAGCATAATAAAAAACAATAATAGATATAAGTAAGCTGTTATGGATGAAACAAACGTGAACTTAATTACCAATCCAGTAGATGTTTCAACATCACATAAAATAGATTGGTTGCCTGTGATTGAGAATAGAGGTTCTAACACAAGCGCAATACAATGGGCTTCAGATAATATAGATACTATTAATAAAACGATTTTAGAAAGTGGAGCGTTGCTTATAAGAAACTTTGACCTTCAAGATTTGGAAAGTTTCAAAGAAGTGTCAGGCGTGTTTGTTGAAAACTCTACAAACTATGTCGAAGGCGGCACTCCAAGACAAAAGCTAGGGAATAATGTTTACACATCTACTGAATACCCTGAGAAGCTGTCTATTTTCCCTCATAATGAGCTTTCTTATGTGATTAAGGTTCCAGAGAAAATTATCTTTGCTTGCCTACAGGCAGCCATTGTTAAAGGTGCCACACCAATCGCTGATTGCCGAAAAGTGTTAAGTTATATTGATGCTGACATTGTTGAAGAGTTTGAGGCAAGGCAGTGGAAGTTAATTAGAAACTTCGGCACGGGTTTAGGGCCAGATCTCATTCGTGCCTTTGAGACAGAAGACCACCTAGCTATCGAGCAGTATTGCAAACAGATGCAAATGGATTATGAAAAGATTAGCGAGCATCAAGTAAGAACGACTCAAGTTAGGCCAGCTGTTCACACCCATCCTATCACTTTAGAAAAAGTCTGGATGAACCATATCGCTTTTTGGCACCCTTCCTCTATGGAACCAAAGATAAAGGATGAGATGCTCGCGGCTTTTGGTCATGAAGGAATGCCGTTCAATGTGTTTTGGGGTGATGGAGAAACTATTTCAGACGATATCATTGACAATATTAGAACCGCCTATAACAAGGCAACGGTGCGCTTTGATTGGAAAAAGGGCGACATTTTGTTCATGGACAATAAGTTAGTTGCCCATGGGCGGGAACCATTTGCAGGACCACGTAAAGTCGTCGTTGCAATGGGACATAGATAGGACCTTTTACGACCTCTTTGGTGTGTATGGCGATCTTAAACACTGGCACTTTAATGTGCTTCTAAATGACATGGACAAAGCATGAAAACAATTACTAATAAGCTTAAGTTGGTTATTTGGGATATGGATGATACTTTCTGGAAAGGCACTATTTCAGAGGGTGATGTAAGCTGCCCACCGGAGCATATTGCCCTTCTAAAAGCGCTTGTTGATAATGGTATTGTTAATGCAATTTGCTCAAATAATGACTTTGAAATTGTTAAAGCAAAACTCGTTTCTCTAGGCATCTGGGAATACTTTGTATTTCCTCAAATAAATTGGCAGCCAAAAGGGCCATCTATTCGAAAAATAATTGAAGATGTACAACTGAGACCAGATAACACGCTGTTCGTTGACGATAGAATACTCAACCTTGAAGCTGCAAAGTTCGAATTACCAAACTTAATGGTGTTAGATGCGCAATATATTGAGGTATTGAAGTCTTATATTGAAGACAACCCGAAACCTGACAAACAACATACTAGACTTGCCCACTACAAGCTACTTGAGAGAAAAGCAGAGCAAAGAGCGCAAGTTGAATCCAGCTCAGACTTTCTAAAACAATCTGATATAAAAATTGCGTTTGTCTCAGCTGAGCAACACATCGATAGAATTGCCGAATTAATTGAACGGACAAACCAGCTTAATTTCACCAAAAAGCGCATCGAAAAACCAGCCGTTGAAGCATTGGTGATCGATAAATCAGTAACTTGCAAAGCTGTATGGGTAAAAGATAAATATGGTGATTACGGCATTTGCGGCTTCTACGCACTCAAGCAATTAAGTAATGGCACCTCGCAATTAGAGCACTTTGTGTTTTCATGCCGAATTTTGAATATGGGCATAGAGCAACATATATATTATATGTTGGGATATCCTCAACTTAGCACCAATTCAAAACAGCTCGACTCTCTCATGGGTACTGCACCAGACTGGATAGGCGAGATCACACCTGAGCTGTCGTTTTGGCAACAGAAGCTATTCCAAATTGGCGATAAGTTATGGCATTTCGCTCCTATATTAAGGCCAGCATTAACTGCCATACAAGCACGTTTTTTCGCTCAGCCTACTCAGGTTAACGAGCACAATATTTTGTTCCAAGGTGGATGTACGGTTAATGTATTGAATGCGTACATGGAAAATGTATTACCGGACATACTTACAGATGTTTCTGAATGGCGTGCAAGTGCCTCAATGATGAGGTATCAATTTGGTAAGAGCCATGATAAAGCAGAACTAGAATCCGCATTAGCTTGGACGAGTGATGTTCAACCCACGATTGACTTAAGTGATCAAAGGCAAGTACTTATTTTGGACTTAGCTAAGGATTACCGGACAGCTTATTACCAATACCAAAACACCGACATCTACTTGCCTATCTCACCATTTCATGTCGATTTGACCAAGAAAGAAAACTGGCATGTTGTTAAGGAATGGAAGCAGCACCTCGGTTCAGGTCCTTGGTGGGACAAGATCTACTCGCCATCAGGCCTTAAATGGCTAGCCAAAAACTGTACCTATATCGAAAACTCGGAACGACTCGATTTATTTGAACGGTTTTTAACTGAAACGATTCATGCAGTCAAAGCGCGGATGCCAAACACCAAGATTATTTTAATTGACCATAGTGACATAGCACCCAAAGATAATTTTGAAGTCTGGCAAGAGCTACCTCGTGAAATTACAAAATGTAAGCACATTGTCGCAACGACGGCTAAAACATTTAATGTCGCCGTGTTGGACATTGGTGAATTAGTAACATCTGACGGTGATTTCATAGACGGTAACCCATTCCATTTCTCTCGCCAAATTGCGTTTAACGCGTCACATAAACTAATTAAAGAAATTCAACTTGGTCTCTCAAAATCAAAAGACGACGCAACTGAGACACCAACGGAAACAGCAGTAATAGAACCATCGGTTCGTAATTGAAGGAGTATATTGTGAGTAAGCGATTTTATCTTAAAGGAAATATTCAGGCCGAGCCGCTAGTGAATAATTGGTACGCTTGGTCGATGTTAATATCTCCTGCGACTAACGCTATGATAACGACGAAGCAACATCACAGGATCTTAGAATCTTATACAGCAAATCCAGAGATTCACGCGTCTTCAGCACAAAAGAAGTCACTCAAAGGTGGATTATTTGTAGAGAATGCCAATGAGCTTGAACCTGAGTTCATTAAAGACTTTTTAGAGCAAGACAAGCAAAATCGTGCTGAGATTGTCGCCCTAAGTCAAGCAATCGACGACTTACAAAAACTCATCCAAGAAGAAGCTAAAGGCATGTCTTTGGAAAGTTTATATGAACGCATTCCAGAGCCTTTACAAGGTATGGTTGAACTCAATTACGATCTTAATAACTACCCCAGCTTTAGACTGATTGAGCCTTTGTTTTACATGAACCCAAAGTTTTATGATAAAAGCTTACAATCTATAAACCTATGTCATTTAAATTCGGATGACAGACCATTTATTCTCAGCTCGCCTCGATTTGAGGGAGACAATACGGTTAATCTGCAAATTCCTTTTGATTCGCCGTTGTATGAAAAATTATTTGCATCGAAGCAACATGGCTTATCGTTGGAAGAAGTAGAAGAGATCTTGTCACATGCACCAAACAGAGCAACCAAAGCTGAACTGTTCTACTCATTTTTCAGCGAAAAGCCAAGCTACGTGACCACAGAAGCCAATACAATCCAAGATGACACCATCCGCGTGAGATACTTTGGGCATGCGACCATTTTAATAGAGTCACAACACTGCTCAATTTTGAGTGACCCTATCATTAGTTATGATATTACTAATGGACCTGATCGTCTTTCATACAAAGACCTACCTGATGTTATTGATTATGTTGTATTAACTCACAATCATCAAGATCACATCTTGTTTGAAACTATGTTGCAGCTAAGACATAAAGTAAAATATTGGGTTGTTCCACCATCGGCAAGCGGCACCTTACAAGACCCATCCATAAAGTTGATGCTGACACAGTTGGGCTTTAAAAATATCATTGAGCTATCAGAATTTGAAACCGTCACTATCAATTCTGATTCTCGAATTGTAGGTGTTCCTTTCTTTGGTGAACACGGGGATTTAAATATTCAGAGTAAACTGGCGTACTTCATCGAAGTGCAGGGCCACAAACTCATGTGTACAGCCGATTCACGTAACCTATCACCAAAGCTGTACGAAAACGTGAGAACATACCTAGGCCCAATAGATACTTTGTTTATTGGCATGGAATGCAAAGGTGCTCCCCTATCTTGGGTTTATGGGCCACTTTATAGTGGTTCGCTTCGTCGCAAAATGGATCAAGACCGTAGACTGAATGGATCTGACTGTGACAGTGCGTGGCATATCACACAATGTCTTGAACCATCCGCCATTTACATCTACGCAATGGGGGCTGAACCTTGGTTATCATTTGTTTCTAGCATTGCTTATACTACTTCGTCTGAACCGATTATTGAGTCAGATAAATTAATCGCGCGATGTGAAGAAAAGCAGCTAGAAGCGCGAAGATTGTACGGTACGGAAGTGATATCCCTTGGTAATTCTAGGAAGAAATAATGCAATCTATTCAATTGATTATTGCCAATAAAAAAAACGAGCAACACGCTAAACGTGAGATTGAGTACTGTTATGAACATGTCAGAATGTTCAAGTCTCGATTAACGTCGATGGGCCTTACTCCGGATGACTTCCAACGTATTGAAGATCTGTCCAAGTTTCCTATCTTCGAGAAAAAAGAGTTTAGAAAGCATTTTCCTGCAGGAATATTCGCTGGTCGATACAGTTTGGATGATGCGAGGCTTAGCCGCTCACCAAGTTCAGGAACCACTGGCGACAGACTTGTCACCTTTGAGTTTGGCACGCTCTTATTAGAACGTGCAATAAACTGTAGTGAAACACTGCCAAAAATCGCTACTGCATTCTCAGCTACGCCTCGCAAACACGTTCGCTATGCTGCCCCAAACTGTTCTGATGTTGAATGTGCCAACCCAAATAGCACAATGGAAGACAGATTAATGAAGGATGGCACTTTAATTCTGCCTGTGTATCACGATCTTCTGACAACACCTGAGCATATGCTAGATAGAGCGATTGAAGAAATCGAGTCTTATCAACCTAACCTTTATTATATAGATGCTACACATTTTGCATTTCTCGTGAGACACGCGAAAAAAAGGAATAAAGTGCTGCCCGAAGCGCCCATCGTGGCAACATTTAGCAATGTAACCAAAATTGCAAAAGCACAAATTAACGAAATGTTTAGTGAAAACGCAGTCAAACAACTCGTTTCTATGTCGGAGTTTGGCTGGGTTGCTATGGAGTGTGAGCATGGACATTTACACCTCAACAGTAAGAGTTTCATATTTGAATTTATTAATGAGGCTGGAGAGCCAGCTTCAGTCAATGAATTGGCTGAAGTGATCATCACCAGTTTAGACCAAGGTGCCCTTCCTCATGTTCGGTATCGAACTGGTGACATGTACAGATTACAAAAAGGCAACTGTAGCTGCGGCTCTAGCTCACCGGTAGTGACATTTGAAGGCAGAAAGTCAGACTTTATTTACCTGCAAGACACCTTTGTTACGCCAAACGATGTGGATGAAGCCATTGGTGTACCAAGTGGGTTGGCGCTATATCAACTAGTGCAAAAAGAGCAAACGGTCTTCGAGTTAAGGGTGATTGTGAACGAGCATTGGCTGCAAAGTTCAGAACAACAACTAAATCAACGATTATCAACACTGCTGGGCTCAAACACAGAACTTAACATAGTCAAGGTACCCTATATAGAAACTGGACGTTCCGGTAAATTCAGAACGTGTATGCCATGCGAGCAAGGAGAATAAAATGAATAATGCTATGCAGAGCTTTGATTTACGGGATGACTTTCCTTTTCTCAGTCGACAAATAGATGGTGTGGATGTCGTATATTTGGATAGTGCTGCAACGTCGCTGAAACCAAACTGTGTTATAGAAGCGATTACTCATTTCTATCAAAATGTTGCGACAAATGTACACCGAGGGAAAAGTTACGTTACTGAAGAGGCGTCCAATATCTACGAACAAACTCGCTATAAAGTCGCGAATTTCATTCGTTGTAGTGGTAACGAAGTAGTATTTTGCAAAAACACCACGGAAGCTATCAATATGGTGGCACTTGGGCTAGAACTCGACAGCGATGACTGGATTTTAGTTTGCTCAGATGCACACCATTCAAATTTTCTTCCATGGCAACAGAACGCCAAAACGCGCTACGTTGGACTACTTGATGATGGCTCTCTCGATTTAGAGACTTACTATAAATTACTGGAAGAAAAACCTAAGTTGGCAGCAATCACGCACTGTTCTAACGCCACTGGCTTGTATCTGCCGGTGAAAGAAATGATTGAAGCGGCACATAAGCATGGAGTTCTCACATTAATGGATGCGGCTCAGTCAATTCCTCATAAAGCAATTGACGTACAATCTCTAGATGTAGACTTTATGGCGTTCTCTGCCCATAAAGTCCTCGGCCCTACTGGCTTAGGCATTTTATATGGCAAAAAAGCCCTATTGGAAGAACTAAAGCCTATGCAATGGGGGGGCGGCATGGTTGACTGGGTTGCGTTAGATAACACCCAGACAAGAAAGCTCCCACACCGTTTAGAAGCTGGTACGCCCAATATTTCTGCCGTATTTGGATTTAACGCTGCGCTGGATTATATCGACAAGTTAGGAATGGAAAATATTGAAAAATATGATAACTTCCTTTCTGATTATATTGTAAGTAAGATATTGGAAAATAAACGACTTACAATCATCGGTGGTGTCGGACATGCTCGAAGCTCTACAACCAGCTTTTCTATTCAGGGCGTTAGTAATCTAGACGACCTTTCAAGGATTTTAAGTGATTCCTATGGGATAATTTGTCGAACGGGTCACTTATGTGCTCAACCATTAGTCAGTGCAGTTGCTGGCGAACAAGTAATGCGGATCTCAGCATATGTCTACACGACAACAGAAGATATCGATTTCTTTTTCAATAGTCTAAGTGAAATATTGGATTTCATGTAACAAACCTATAACTGTTAAATAGAAAAATGAAAAAAATAAACCTACTAACAATCTTTATCTCGTCGTTCCTTCTTTTCCAAATACAGCCGTTACTTGGGAAAATAATGACGCCTTACTTTGGTGGGTCTGCCGCAACGTGGACCAGCTGTATGTTTTTTTTCCAAACATTTTTGTTAGTTGGTTATTTATATTCACATAGCCTTTCCAAGCTAACTGTACTAAATCAAATAAAGGTCCATTCGGCATTGATAATTATTTGCTTTTTATTCATGCCATTATCCGTTGAGTTGTATCAGCTGAACTTAAGTGAAGAACTGCCCATTTTGGATGTACTTACCACCTTGTTCTTCGCGGTGGGTTTACCATATACACTGCTCTCAACAACAGTGCCTATGCTACATAAATGGTATTCACTGAATCAAAGTGATGCTGAATCTAAAAGCTACTACTTCTACGCTTTGTCTAATGTTGGTGCCGTATTAGGGCTTATTTCTTATCCGTTTTTAATAGAACCCCAACTTACAATTGGTCTACAACAAACTATTTGGAGTGTGTTTTACTGTGTCTACTCTTTCTTTTTGTTATTCATTATTTTCAAAATATTTAGTGATAAAAAGCTCACCAGTAAAACTGTCAAGGTTGACGAACTAGTTACTAAATTACCTCTAAGGTTGCAAGCATATTGGACTCTGCTTGCATTGACCGGCGTTGTATTATTGCTTTCGATTACTAATGCAATGACCCAGAACATTCCGCCTGTGCCATTTTTATGGATTCTTCCCTTGGTCATCTACCTGACGACTTACATTATTAGCTTCAGTAACGTTGATGCATATCGACGTTGGTTGACCGGCGGCGTATTTTTGCTAAGTGCGCTATGTATTGTATTTTTATACCACACAAGCACCATGTTCGACCTGTACAGCCAGATAATAATCTACTGCATTGCACTTGGCTCGGGTTGTATGATTTGTCACGGCGAGCTGGCCAAATCAGCCCCTAAAGAAGAATATTTAACAAATTTTTATTTGACCATGTCTGTTGGTGGTTTCTTTGGTGGATTGCTTGTCTCCGTAGTTTCTCCGCTTATATTCGATGAGTTTTTAGAGCTGCCAATCAGTATCTTCCTTACTATGGTGTTATTGCTGTTAAATGTGAAAGAAGAAAAGTCAGCGCGTCATTTGAAGCTTCAACAAATTGGAGGGGGCACAGCCGTAGCCTTATTCTTGTTGCTGTTTTTCATGGTAAACAGCGCTTATAAGAAGTTTGATGTTTATTCGACGCGTAGTTTCTATGGCACATTAACGGTGAAAGACATCAACATTGGTGATATATCAGAAAGAAGATTGGTTGATGGAATCACTTCTCATGGCGCACAAAGCTTAAATGAAGATGAAAAGCACTTGCCTTTAGCCTATTTCAGTCACCAAAGTGGTATTGGTTTGCTACTAAATTCAGTGAAGAAAGCGAATGACCTTAATATGGGTATTATAGGGCTAGGTACGGGCACACTTGCAGCTTATGGCGATGCACAAGACTCCATTACCTTCTACGAATTAAACCCTGATGTTATCCGCGTTGCTGGCAGCCACTTTAGCTACTTGTCTGATACCAAAGCACAAGTATCAACTATTTTAGGTGACGGAAGGTTATCTTTGTCAAAACGCGATCCTGAACAAGCCCCATTTAATGTATTTGTCGTTGATGCTTTTTCAAGTGACTCAATTCCGAAACACTTACTGACTATCGAAGCATTTGAACTGTATTGGCAGAACTTGGATAAAGACGGCGTTTTAGCACTACATATTTCAAACAACTATATCGACCTACTACCAGTTATAAAGGCCGCAGCGATTGAACTTGAAACTGAATTAGTCTATTTCAGCCAAGGAACAAACGCTGAGGAAGGTAGCAGCGCTGACTGGGTATTAATGACAAAGAATCGCGATCTTTTGTATGACAAAGCGTTACTAAACGCCTCGACAAGAGGCGTCATCGAAAATACCAATGAATTACTTTGGACCGATAACTTTAGCTCTATTGCACCTTTACTCAAAACAAAGTGGGAACTATTTTAATGGATATAAAAAAATCACCTAAACAAAGGAATAACCCGATAATAATAGTTGCTGTGACCGCTTTAGTGCTTGTACTTGCAATCTACTTATACAATGACGAAGGTCACGATGTTTCACTCTCAAGCGTCGAAATAGCAGACGTCCAAAAAGGTAATTTTGACGTCTCTATTAATGCGTTTGGTCAACTTGAATCAAAGTATAAGCAACTGCTAACAGCTCAAAGCGCAGCAACTGTTCAAGAACTGCTTGTAAAACCTGGTGGAATCGTCGAAAAAGGCACTCCCATCGTTGTACTCAGTAACCCAGAATTGATGCAAGAACTAGAGCAAGCTCAACTCCAATTGCTGCAACAAGAAGCAGTGTTGCAACAAACCAAGATTAATCAAAAGATACAAAGACTCGATCAAAGGTCACGACTTGCAGAGCTTGAATCGCAATTTGTTGTTGCCAAAATGCGATTGGAGTCTGAATCATCGTTATCAGACGTGGGGATTATTTCACGAATTGACTTTCAGGCGAGCAAAGTCAATATCGAACAGTTAAAACTAATGATTGATGTTCAAAAAGAACGCATATCACAAGTCGCTGATTTACAAAAAGAAGAAGTCAAGATTGCAGAGAAGCTCATTGAGCAACAAAAGTCGGTGGTTCGCAGCATAGAAAAACGGGTCGACTCTTTAAGTGTAAAAGCTAACTTCAATGGCGTCGTACAAAGAGTATTTGTTGAAGTTGGGCAAAGCGTTGCTACAGGCACACAAATAGCAGAAGTTGGCAGTTCAAATGAACTCGTTGCACACCTGCGCGTGCCACAAAGCCAGGCTCCTATGCTGCAGACAGGTCAAAAAGCAAGCATTTTTCTTAATGGGAAAAAAGCGCTTGGTAGTATCGTTAGAATCGAACCTGTGGTTGTGAATAACAACATTACTGTTGAAGTTGAATTCGAAGATGAAAGCATTGAAGGTGCAAGAGCTCAGCAAAATGTTCAAAGCAATATCAATATCGCTTCTATCAAGGATGCGCTTTACATTGAAACACCTACCAACGCGCAACCAAATAGCTCAGTAACCTTATACAAAATGTCGCAAGACAACAGAAAAGGAGAAGCGAAAACGCTTCAATTAGGTGCCCAATCAGGCAAATATACTCAGGTTTTAGCTGGGGCGAAATTAGGTGAAAAGTACATTATCAACAACCTAAAGACGCTCTCAGAACAAAAACAAGAGATCAATCTGGCGGATTAACATGGAACACAATAACGATAATATTACTATGAACAAAGCCCCAATAATTCAACTTAAAAATATCAGTAAAGTTTTCGACTCTGAAGAAGTAGAAAGTCACGTATTGACCGGTCTAGACTTGTCGATACATCAGGGTGAATACATTTCAATATCGGGACCTTCTGGTAGTGGAAAGTCTACGCTTTTATCAATTTTAGGCCTGCTAGACACCCCAACTAGTGGCGACTATTACATTGATGGCGTTAAAGTTGACTCTCTAAGCATGCACGATAGTGCAAAAGTGAGAAACGAAAAGATTGGTTTCATATTTCAATCTTTCAATTTGATCGATGAATTAAGTGTCCTTGAAAATGTCATGCTCCCACTTAAGTACAACGCGAATTGGAAAGACAAAAGTGCCATTCGTACACAAGCCGAAGAATGTCTTAAAAAAGTTGGCTTGGAACATAGAATGAACCATAAGCCTAACCAACTCTCAGGTGGACAACAACAACGTGTTGGTATTGCAAGAGCATTAGTTGGGTCACCTTCCGTACTGCTTGTTGACGAACCAACAGGTAACTTAGACTCTAAAAGTGGGGATTTAGTATTAGATGTTCTAAATCAGTTACATGCAGAGGGCGCCACCATCTGTTTGGTAACACACGACCCAAGATATGCTGATCTTGCACATATAAAATACAAGCTTTCAGACGGAATACTAGAAACGGCTTAATGTAAGGAATATTAAAATGTTTGGATCCCTATTACAGTTGGCGAAAAGGCTGCTGGTGAAGAAGTATTTTTCTTTTACAGTGATAGTCACTATGTCGCTTGCCATTTCAGCATTTTTAACAGCTACCACACTGGCAAATCTATTACTTTTAGATCCCCTACCTTACCCAGACAGTGAGCGCATCGTAAAGGTTGAACATATATTCGATAGCCCTACAGGTGAAACTAACGCTTATACCTATCCAGGTTTAGTTGACCTTTACAATAACAAACAATTTTTTGAACAGGCTTCAATGGCGCTGTTTACCAGAGATGTCGTTACATCACTCGTGAACAAACCTACAATAGAAACTGCTTATATCACACCTGAGTTCTTCTCTATGATGGCCGCTCAGACCAAACTAGGTAGAACTTTCAGTGACAATGAGGGCTTTCAGAAGAATGTTCCGGCTGCTGTTATTAGCTATGATTTATGGCAAACATACTATGGTCAAAATCCCGATATTATTAATAAAACAATAACGATATCGAACAGGCAGTTTCAAATCGTTGGGGTATTGGACCGCTCATTTGTTGAGCCTGAAATAAATCAAAGAGGTCAAGATACCAAAATTTGGCTAACTTGGGACTTTAACCCGAGCGTACACTTAGCTGAAACTTGGTACAACATTGATGAAAAGCTCATTTTATTAGGAAAAGTACACAAAGGCATCAAGCCGGATTCACTCAACGAGTCGATTTCTCAACACCTTTATAGAACTTGGAAAAGCCAAGTCGAAGGCATTGCATTCTTTAATAGCTGGAGTATCAATGCAAAAACATCGAAAATAAAAGACGTGATTTTAGGCAGCAATATTCACTTGGTTTACTTGTTTATTGTTGGCACATATGGATTAATTTTTATTGCGTGTGTGAACATTTCTAACTTATTTTTAATGCGTACAGTTGAGATGTATAAGCCACTGGCTATTAGAGCCGCATTAGGCGCTTCCAAAACGGACTTATTTAAAGAAATATTTAACGAATCCGCGGTGTTAATAACCCTTTCAACCGTGCTTGGCTTTGTCCTTAGCTATTTTACTTTTGGTTTATTACAACAACACCTAACGGATGTCTTGCCTCGTCTAAAAGAGCTATCTGTAAACGGCTTAACTATCGGCTTAGCGATAGTAAGCGTATTTGCCTTCACTCTTCTCTTTTCTAAGTTGAGTATATCAATAGTGAATTATAAGAGCCTGATCTCAGCGATGCAGACAAGCGGTAAGGGTGCTGGCATTAAGGTGTCGAGTACCGCTCAAAAGGGCTTAATGTCTGTTCAGGTATTTTGCGCAATTATGCTGATCGTGTTTTGTACGTCTGTTCTGCAAAAGCTATACGAAATATCGAAGCAAGACCTTGGCTTTAATAGTAAAAATATATACAGCATTGAATTAAGCCACAGCGAGGGAGAATGGCCAGAGGAAGCCACCTTTTCTATTGTGAACCAGCTTGAACAAGCACTAAACAACTTACCTAGCACCGAATATGTACAGCAAAGTGCTTCTCCATTAGACCCGAGAGACATTTTTGTAATTAAAGACGCACACACAGACTCGCAGTATGCACCAGAGTTTAGTACCGTCAGCTCTGAATATTTCAATATCATTGCACAGCAGTTTATCGCAGGAAAAGCATTCAGTTATGAAGATGTATTTAATCGTAACCCGCTGGTGATCATTAATGAAACATTTGCAAAAGAGCTTTCTAGCGATGGTAATGCGATAGGCAAGCAGCTGACTCCAGATGGCGAACGAATGTTTACTATCTCAGGTATCGTTGCTGATATGAAGTTTCCTGGTCAAGTCGATGATATAAGCCGGATGTATCGACCTGCGCCTCAATCTAAAACGCAGCTGCTCGTTAAGTTCAAGCCAGACCAAGCACTATCAAAGTCTGACTTAGTCTCGATCACCAATAGCGTATCACCTGAGGTCAATATATTTACCTACGACTCTATTGAAGCGAAACTCAATGAGATGAAAGCGCCCTTTAATATAATTGAGTTATCAACAATATTTTTAATGTTGCTATGTACTTTCCTTGCTGTTATCGGCTTGTATGGCCTGCAAGATTATAGCAGCCGCTTAAGTAGTTCGAAAATAGCGACCAAAATGGCAATAGGTGCATCTCCAACTCATATTATCACTGAGCTTCTTACATACAACTTAAAGGCGCTCATCGTCACAATCATAGTTGCCTTAGTGTCTTCTATTATGGCTACACGATTTATAATGCCAGATACATCAATGTCACTATTCTTATTGAGCTTTATCACATCGAGCATCGCTGTGCTTCTTATTTACGTCCTTGTGGTGATAATCACCTCTAGACGATTTGTCAACAGACCGATTGCCGACAGCTTCAACCATGTATAAAGGAGGAACGAAATGAACAGCAGTTTAAAAATACAGGACGATCTCCTCTATACCATTACGACTGAAGATAATGCTGACTTAGAGAGTTGGATAAAAGCACAATGGTCTGAGCTGGAAACAAAGTTGCACTCACATGGTGCAATTTTGTTGCGCGGGTTTGATGTAGCAAACACGGAACTGGATAGTATTCTAAACTGGTGTGGCGAAGCCCCTTTAGAATATAAGTTTCGTTCAACACCGAGGACCAACTTGTCGGGCAAAACTTATACGACAACCGAATATCCTCAGGATAGAGCTATATTGCAACATAATGAGAATGCTTATAGCAATCACTGGCCGAAACGCCTTTGGTTCAAGTGTGTCATTGACGAATTTAGTCAAGGTCAAACACCTTTGACATGTAGCCGTAAAGTACTTGCTAAGATTCCAGCTGAAATACAGCAAGAGTTTGTGAAAAGAAAATTAAGATTTGAACGAAACTTCAATGCGTTCATAGACCTTAGCTGGCAAGATGCATTTTGTACATCCGATAAAGCGGCCGTTGAGCAGTATTGTAACAAAAATAATATCGAGCTCATTTGGACAGACGAAGGCCTTACTACTTTACAAACTTGTGAGCCAATCCAGACCCATCCAGTAACTGGCGAACAAGTTTGGTTTAATCAAGCGCATGTATTTCATCCTTATGCTCAAGGGGAATCATACCGAGTATTGCTTGATAGCTGTGGGGTGTTACCACCTAGAAATGTGGTGTTTGCAGATGATGGTAGTGCTATACCCGATGAGATGATTAAAATCATCAATGATGTCTATCAGGATCTGAGCCTTACTTTCGATTGGCGGAAAAATGATATTCTTATTATCGATAACTTGCTTGTAGCACACGGTAGAGCCCCCTATGAAGGCAATCGTAAAATCGTATTGGCCATGACCTAGTGAAGCTGATTCAAAATTGGTCGGCGAGTGTATCACTCACTTCGGCTAAAAGTAGCTGTTCGAGTTGTTGGTAACGCAGTGCTGTTTGATTGAGAATATGCTATGCAGACAGCCATTCAAATTTGAATGGCTGTCCAGCTATAAAGTGCCTGAAGGAAATTTTAGTGAGCTCTATTCGTGTTCCATTTTGCAAGGATTTAATAAGTATGAAAAATGGGTGGAACGCTAATGTTTAACCCATCGACAAGATAAACATGTTAGAGGCTTTAGTCAGTGACTAGATAAGGCTTGTCGGCTTTGTTTTCGAGTTCAGCCTGTGAAAAAAGCTTGCTAAATACTGAAAAATAAAGATGGCTCAACTTATCAATTTGCGTAACTTCGACCCGCTCATTGATTTGATGAATTGTTTTGTTTGATAGTCCAATTTCAATCACCTGCGAGCACACTTCTTTAAAAAAACGCCCATCAGACGTGCCACCAGATGTTGAGAAAATACAGTCGATAGAAAACATTTCCCGAATGGCTTCCCGAACATGATGAGTCAACGATATTTTAGCGCCATCTTCACAAAAGTAAGGGACACAGCTTCGATAAGATTTAATATTATACTCAGATGTTACTGCACTCACCAATCGTTCTATCGTATTTTTCACTTCCGTTTCAGTATGCTGATGTGAATAGCGAACATTTAAACTGATTACCACTTTCGATGGGATCACATTATCAGTCCAATCTCCAGAGTTGATATAAGTCACCTCTAGGTTAGTCCCAGGTTGATTTTCACACCCTTCGTCCCATTGATGTTGTTTAAGATTTTCAATCACCTGACTCATCAGATGAACGGCGTTAATCCCATATTGTGGGTAAGCTGCGTGGGCCGCTTTACCTTGCACTTCAACATCAAAACTAATTGAACCTCGTCGACCAATTTTGACTACATCACCGACTTCCTGATTTGCTGTCGGCTCACCGATAATACAACAATCTAAATACACACCCTGCTCTTTTAGACGATCAACAATAGCTCGAGAACCATGTTCCGCTTCTCCCTCCTCATCACTCGTTATGAAAAGCCATAATTTTCCAGTAAACGTTTGCTCCTTAACCAGCCTTTCTGCAGCACCAATAAATGCAGCTATGCCACCTTTCATATCCGCAATCCCTCTGCCATAGAGTACGCCTTGCTCTATATGGCCTGAAAACGGTGGAAAGTCCCATTTATTCGAGTCCCCCGCTGGTACTACATCAGTATGCCCACAAAAAGCGATATTAGGCCCATCGCCTTTATCAATCACAGCAATTAGGTTACTGACATTACCCACCTTGAATCGAGTGATATCCGCGCCTAACGCGTTCATTTTTTGTTCTAACCAGTCCTGACAGCCTGCGTCATAAGGTGTTACAGACTCCAGCCTAACTAACGTTTGTGCATACTCTACAGGTGATTTGCACATCGTGTTTGTAACCACTAATGGAAAAATATCTAAAATATGACTACTCATTAACTCCTCCTGAGTTCAAATAATAAGTGCACCGCTCTATGTTCTTCTTAGTCGATTTTGAAAACCTCAGTCTTTCACGTCATCAAAACTTTCATCATCAACCTTTCTAGCCAAGACACTCTATTTGCGTTCGATTTCCCTCAACCCAATTCATATCGAAACAACATAAAATCCTCTGCTGATTAAGGACTTTTTAATGTTCTATCAACGAGCCTATAGAGTAAATCGTTTTAAAATTTATTATTATTCATTAACAAACGATATCTCAGTTCCTATTTTGGTTCAATCATTTAATCAACTATACGTGGAAACTCAAATTAGAAATCCGATGACGCTTTTTTAGCAGGCTATGAGCACTTTTAAAAGGTTAAAAACCCTATTCTCTTGATCACACATGCTCATCAAAAGACAGTCGAATTTGTAGCCCCTAGGATGGCTTGCACCCTGAACCATTTTTCCATATTTTTCGACCTACTATCCTATATCACTCTGCACTTCTGAAACATATGCTGGACTTTCCTCTGACAGATAGATCAAACTTAGCTTCTATGCACTTACCCCTTAGCAAAGCTTTCTGAGTCTTGACATTGAGAGAACTTACCCGCATCAAACTCACTTTGTAACTGTGCTGAAACCTTTTTAGCTACATCTTCAAAGATGTATTCTTCGACTGAAAAAGCAAAAAGTTTGCTGATGGTTTGTTGTTTGGCTTGCTGTGAAAGGTCACTAGTAAATGACACGCTACTTAGTAAGCCACTGAGCACTGGGCCACCAAAAATATGAGTTAAGCCTCGTTTCGTGGTCACTTATCCTGAAGTTACAATCAACGCTTAACGTATCGAAAAAATTGCTTGGAAATTGTATAAAAATAAAGGTCTAGAAATGTATTTTTCGTGTGCGACTTTCTGCATCTATCTAATGGAATAACTTAGACAGCCAGATAATCAGCACACGAACAGAATTAACTTAACCCTTTGTTTTTATTACTTTGAATAATAACCAAAGGCCAAATAGCAGCTCAAATAATGCACCTGGATACATCGCATATTGCAACTCCTTAGGTGCATCGACCATCGCCACATTAACCACACCGTACACAATCATGGTGAGGTAGGTAACCATCCCCCAAATGGCTAACGCTTTTGGCACATAATTAGACTTGTAAAATAAGTAGCAGTAGATGGTAGCACCCACCCCCATCACAGGAAGAAGTATGTAATAAGCAACACCACTGGATTTAATAAATAAAATGGCAAGCGCTCTTAATTGCTCAATATTAAAGGCACCTAAGTAGTCAGCATTACTCAAAATGACCAAAGGCATAATATAAAAAATCAGGGTTACAAAGCCTAAAATAGCTTCGGCTGACCTAAAAGCAAATCCCATTAATGCCATACCTTTATGAACCGGTTTGAGCACCTTATAAAGCCCCCAAGACAACATCAACACCAATGTATACATTACAAAGTCAGCGGCAATGGCAAACCTAAAAGCTTGCTCGAATTGGCTCATTGCTTGTATTGGATCCTCTGCACGAAAAATTACACGTTTATCGAACATGACTCTTGGTAAAAAGCCACATAAAACAATCAGCGAATAAAAAATTCCCGTTATTTTTACATAGTTTAGGTTACTACCTTGTGCATTCTGCGCGTTCATATTATACCTCTTGAATTTCCGTAATTTGATGCGTGCAGTATGCGAAGTTTGTGCTATCGAGTCGTCGTAATGGGCCTATTCGAACGAATTAATTCGCATTTTTTTCCTGTACTTGTGTCTTTTCTTGCTTTTTAAACGCCGAAGGCGTTAAGCCGGTCTGCTTTTTAAAAGCGGTGTTAAAGGTAGATTTTGAATTAAAACCTACCTCGTAAACGATAGTAGACACTAACTTATCTGTAGTTAGCAGCAGCGTTTTAGCCAATTCAATTCGGTAACTGTTTACGAAATGAAAAAAGTTCATTTGTAGGTACTGCGATAGGGTTTCTGAAATATGGTTCTCACTGATACCAATTGCGCTAGAAAGTTTATTAAGCGACAACTCTTCGTCCATAAATATATGATCTTCAAACATAACTTTTTTAAGTTTAGCTGAAATCTGTGTCATTCTCTGTTCACTCAGAGTGGTTGTTCTGGTTTCGCTTTCGTTTGGCTTACCTTTTTCAGAGTCATCTAACACCGCCTGCTTTAACGCCAAATGGGCAAAAGCGATTAACACCACGGCTTCAAATAATGGCAACACAATACCCGTACCAAACCAGCGCCACCCGAAAAATACCATGACGTATTCTACTGAATACATAAACCAAGCAAGCCCCCAAAGAATGAGTACCACTTTGAACCAAGCCATTGATTGACGTTCGATGGATGAGAATTTATCCATTAGTTGTAAGCAGTGGCGACGGTGTAGCTGCAAAGTTGCGGCCAAATACACACCCGTGAAAACAACAAAAACCAACATAGTGCCTACGCACATAAACAGCGCTAATTTGTAATGTTCTGGATTTCGAGTCAGGGGATCAGCCAACGCAAGCTTTTCAGCTGAGCTTAAACCAAACACGAAGGGCAGCATTGGTAAAATCGCCAGCACAGGCCCGGTTAAAGCTATCAAGTAGGTGCGTTGCGAAGGCGCACTATTTGCAGACATACAGGCATAGGCATACAAATATAAAGCTGGCCCCAACAACATTCTAATTGGTAACTGTGCACCAACCAGTGCTGGGGCATATTGATACGCACCTGAATATAAGAACAGCTCCCCCAACACATTGAGTTGCAATAGCAGCAGTAGCCCCGCTAAGAATATACTTGGTTTTTGCTTTTCTTTGCTGAGCACATCAACAAGGGCAAGTACCGTCACCCCCACCATGCTTGAGTAGATGATCGTTTGTACAACATCAATGTTCATTTAACATATAACCATTTGTTTTATAATACTATATTTATTTATCAAACCATTATGACGGCGATAAGTAACACCATGCAAAACCACAACCTAGGTTAATCTTTTTGCTCAATTGGGTTGTATACACCCGCAAAACGTTTGTTTATCTGTGTAATGGTGGCTGAATCAAAACCATTCTCATTAAAGTATACTGTGGGTGTACAATTGAGTATCCCTATGAATTCTAGAATTAAGTGAGCTTGCTCGTAAAATCCTGCCGCTATCGCAGCTTCCGTCATGGACGGCAGTTTACCTGAGTGTGCCAGCATCAAAAAGCGATTAAGCCGCCAAATTTGCGCCAGCTCGCTACATACCGTCTTTGCTGTTTGCCTCTTGTTTTCGCACAATATATTTAAAACTTGGTTGGCGAGTGTATGGCCACCAAAACTGTCAGCGATATTTTGCAGAGTATTTTTTATTTCTAGCGCATTAAACTGAGGAAAGGGTAAAAGTGCGAATGGCTGCAAGCGGATACTGAACACCCAACAGAGAGCTTGCGCGGTTAGTTGATACTGGCAAGTATGCTGCCCCACCAGCCACATTGATGGCTGGAATCTTTGTTTATCGGTGCCGTAATACCGCATGTGTGTGTTGATAAAAATATCAAAGACCCCTTGTGGGATCACCTGTTGATTTCCCACCACCCGCTCTAACCAAAAGCATTCCACATCGTCGATTAAACATGGCATGGGCAAACATTCTAATTTCACTGTACGCTACACCTCATAGCAACCCGGCTGACGTGGACAAGCATTGCCACGTGTACAAATCACTCTAACTTCGCTGCTTAAACCGCGTTCTATCCAGCCTATATTTAAAATGCGCGCCACGCTCAAAAGTTGTTGTTTTAGCGCATGTGGGATCACACTGGCGCCACCGTGTTTAATACACAAAGCTTGTAACTCTGATACAACCGCCTCGGCATCCATTCCCTGCGCGATAATTGCGGGGTTAAGATCAACACCTGCGCACAACACGTGAGAGTTGCCAGCTAAGTCTTTGACTTGTACCGATTCACAACAATACAGCCTTGGCTTGCCATCCACCAGTAAAATTGACAATTGCGTACTGCTTTGCAAAGACAACTCGGCAAACTTTCTAAATACCGCCCAGTGCTGACAAGGGTCTTGCACCGTTCGCATATTTCCCCATGGCAGCGGAATTCCATTACCACGATACACAGCCTTCAACTTGCCAGGCTGGTAGGCATCAAAATAATGCCAGTGTGGGTAAGGTGAAACCACTGTCATACGCCGCATCGCAACTGACGCGGAGATATTCAGTTGCTTATGAATACTCACCTCATAACCGTGACTGTCTAGCAATTGGCGAAAGGGTGCTTTTGGGCATAATAACGCGCCCGCAAAGAAGCTGGCTTCAAAATCACGCCAAGCATTTAAAATATCCTGTGCGTTGGGGGTATCATTGCTGCTGTGTGAATTTTCCTGAGCCCCCCCCACCGTTAGCCGACATTGCAGCCCTTCTTGATTATGTAATACCGCATGACCTATATGCACTGCCAAGTCATACTTCAAACGACTTTCGCGACTTTTCAGTACGCTATTTAAATACACCTTGTTTGGCGCACTAAAATATGAGGTGGTGAGATGTTGAGTCACCTCACCTTCTTCGCCTAACTGCGTGCTGTTGGATTCATCAAACCAGTGTAATTCAAGCGCATGTGAACGGGCAATTGCCATCAAATCATCACTCGTAAGATAGAGGTTTTTGTTACCGACCTCTTCAGCAGCGCGCTCTAAGTCGGGAAAGTGGTTTTGATGATGCTCTTGGTGTGCGCGTATCAACAAATGTGCAAATTGACGGCCACTGATCCCTGTTTGGGATAACATCTCTGGTATAGCAATTTGCAAAATATCGTTCGAGAACAAAAAATTAGGCTCTAATGCCATGCCTACTATGCCCCCATGATTGCCCTTTTCTGGGGTGATATTGGTCGCTTCAGATTCATTGTCTAAAAACCAAGAGATGGGTTTTTGAAACACCTCTGAGAGGTTTTCAAGCATACTTTGGCTGGGTGTGCGTTTACCTCGCTCAATCATCGACAGATAGGACACTGACGGGGCAGATTGCGCGTCTACTCGAACACATCGAGCTGATAAGTCTTCTAAAGTGAGGTGGTTACGTTTTCGCAAGTTACGAATTTTTGTGCCCAGGAAGTGGGATTTTCGCATCAAACTTTGTTCTTTTTTCATTATTTTTATTCCAACAAACGTTTCTGCCTATGTTTAAAAATAACACAATTTGTAAAATTTACACTGTAAAGTTCTTTTTGTGAAATTATCTAAAAAAGTCGCATACACTCATTTTGAACACTCTCACAAATTACCTAAAAAATTAAGCGACCAGGAATGAGGTAACACACTATGACAGCACTCACCCGTTCAAATTTTGAAACACAACCGCAAAGTTGCCAAAAAATCAGCATTGCAAAGCAGTATCTTGATCAGCATTGCCCATTAGATCATGGCTCTCATGAGCAAGCCACCCACTATGTTGTTTACTATAACCATCTGATGGCATTCTTTGCAGATGGTAGTCACTGTGGCCTGAAATACCCCAAGCAATTTGTTGCCCTATGTGGCCACAGAGACGACCCCAGCGCTATTTTGCTTAAAAAAGCCGATAACTTACACATTGAGATAGCGTTCAATCGCTGCGGTGAAACCGGTAAAATTGACCATGCCAACATCGATGATATTCAGGTAGAAACGCAACTAAGCAGTGTGGATCAACAAGCTCAACACACTCAACTTAATCGTTTATGGATGAGCTTTTTAACCGGCGTGCAAACCGCTACGCTTTGTAAACAATACACGGCGAAGGATGGCAACGATTACCTGCTGTAAATGACCGATGTAGACATCAAAAAGGCGCTGAATACGCTGTCAGTGCCCTTTTGATTTTATCGCCGCTTCTAGATTCACCACGCTTTACCCTAAACACACTATCTGCGGCGCTTTTACAAGCTGCCCATGCTGGCATTGTACTTACACCAGTCTTAGCGCTATATTTCTTTCTCTTCATGAAAATTCATAAAAAGAAGGAATTATGGATATGAAAGTACTTTGCGGCCCCATGCTCAGACGAGTTGACTCTCAAACAGCTTGTATATTTTTAGTGTTACATGGGCTATTTGATCAACAAGCGCTTAGTGCCACAACCTCGCTGATGATGGCGCCCCTGAATGACGATTTACACATTGACAGCATTCAAATTGGCAACAATTTAAATGCTGTTATGATCACGCTTAACGCGCCTCAAAGCGGCTGGCCAGAACGCGATTTAATTCACTACGATTTACGCTATAACAATACCAGCCTCTTTCAAAACCAGTTCTTTAATGGCCCGCTGCCCGTTTATGCTGGTCATGCTCTACCATGTTTTCGGTATGTGGCAAACAATCAAAAAATATTAAATGCCTCTTGCCGTAAACCTCACGGTGCCAAGCAAGATGCGTTGGCTGCCTATGATAGAAGCGTTGAACACAGCAACAAGCTAGACACGCTGCCTGATGTGGCATTTTTCACAGGCGACCAAATTTATGCCGATGATGTTGACCCGCAAATTGCTAAATACCTGTTTGAGCAATCGCAGTTGTTATTTAACGATGAAGCGCTGGCAAACCCTGTTGATAACAATACTGCACATTGGCAAAGTCACTTAAGCGAGCTTGGCTGGCAAAATCGACACTTATTACTGAATAAAAAAGAAGGCTTTTACACCACAGCAGGGCACCAACATTTAATTGGCTTTGCGGAATATATGCTGATGTACATGTTGGCATGGGGTGGCTTATGTCATGATCTTCCTCCTCCAGACAAGCAACGACCCAAAAAGCATGATGCTTTGCCATACAAAGAAGCCAAACAGCTCAGTGAGCTTTGGAAAAGTTACAACAATGCCAACACATTTGTAAAACAAAGCTGGCGCGTTAGGCGCTTATTGGCCCATGTGCCAAGTTATATGATGTTTGATGACCATGAAGTGACCGACGACTGGAACCTAACCCAACAAATTACACAGCAACTGAGCCACCCCAGCAGCCTAGGCCAACAGGTGGTGACCAATGCACTGGCGGCGTTTACCATTTGTCAGGCGTGGGGCAATAACCCAGCGCAACAAAAGCCGCTGATTGAGGAGGTTTTACCAGATCTTATCAATGCGTTACCAAGTTATAATGCGCAAAGCTATCAACAGACCTTTGAGCGCCTTAACAACTTGAACTTTACAACGCTTGCGCCAACCTCGCCGCCGGCATTGTTGGTCGATACCCGTACCCAGCGCACTTTTCGCTCAGACAAACCGCTATATCCGCTGCTTGTCGATGATGGTGCGTTAACCCATATTCGCGATTTGCTTGCGAGCCTTGATGAGTCAACGGAGCGATTATTGGTGCTCTCGCCCGCGCCTATGTTTGGGTTTACTGAGCTAGAACAGATACAACTTGGCTCTGTAGATATGCTCAAACACACCGCTGCAACAGCCGTGGATGGCGAATGCTGGATTAGTGACGAGCAGCAATTAGAGAAGTTTTGTGACGCCATTACCTCTGTTAGCAATTTAAAGCAATGTTATGTACTCTCCGGTGATGTGCATTACGGCTTTTGTCGCAAGAAAACGTTAGCGCACCCAGCTAATGCGCATAATGTTAACTTTTGGCAACTGACCAGTAGCTCTATCTCCAACCGCCCCAAAGGCGCGATGGAACTGGCGTTGGGTGCACTGCATAAAAGCACCGTATTGGGTTTATCAGTTAATCCATTTAAGAAAAAACATACCCAGTATCTAAAACCTGAACGCTGGCAAGGCAAGTTCCTCTCAGGACATTTAAATCTGGGCATACTTACGCTTGATGCGCCAGACTCGCATCGTTACTCAATGCATGTGCTTAGGCCAAAAGGCGAATGGAAAAAGTGGGAATATGATTTAAGCAAGCCCGACTTGCTGGAATAGGCAACAACTAGGCACAGGTGTTTGACTCACCCGCCTTAAACTGCCGGTGCCAGTGTGAAGCGTAAAATTGTTCAAGATGTTACCTCTCCCCGTGATGTAACATCTTGAACAATAGATAAATAAACACCTGTCTCTAAACATACTGATGTACGGTAATTTGTTCCGCAGGTTGTGTGTAAAGTTATTTACACACTCACATCACCACAACTGATGTTTACTCTTTGTTGTTCTGTTAATTGGTTGTTATTCTTGGGCAAACTACCTTTAGTCGCATACATAGCAATACTGCGACTTGTGCAAAAGCAGGACAAAACCATGAGTTGCCCATACCATTCTGACAACAAACCTAGTAATTACCGCGCCATGGAAAAAGACATTCATACCGATTTTAAGGATGATATGTCGTATGGTGACTATTTAAACCTTGAGAAAATCCTCAGTGCCCAGCACCCATTGTCTGATCAACATGATGAAATGCTATTTATTGTTATTCATCAGGCCAGCGAATTGTGGTTGAAGCTGGCAGGTCACGAGCTAAACGAAGCCATTATAAACATTAAAAGTGGCGACTTCGGCCATGCTTTTAAGGTGATCTCTCGCGTAAAGCAGATCCTAAGCCAGCTGACTCAGTCATGGGGCATTCTCTCAACGTTAACACCCGTTGATTATCTAAAGTTTCGTGATGCCTTGGGCCACTCTTCAGGCTTTCAATCATATGGCTACCGTAAGATTGAGTTTTTGCTTGGTAACAAAAATACCGAATTGCTCAAAGTCCATGAAAGCAACCCAAGCGTACACAGTGAACTGAGCGATATTTTGCATAAACCTAGCCTCTATGACGAAGCGCTGATCGCACTAAAAGCCCAAGGCTTACCGATCGACCAAAGCGTATTAGACAGAGACTTTAGCCAACCGTATGAAGCCAATCAAAGCGTGTTAGACGCGTGGCTGATGGTGTACCGTGACGCCGATAAATACTTCCATTTATATGAACTGGCCGAAAAGCTGGTTGATATCGAAGATAGCTTTCAACAGTGGCGCTTTAAACATATGTACACAGTACAGCGTATCATCGGAAATAAGGTTGGCACGGGCGGCTCATCTGGGGTTGAGTTTCTTAAAAAGGCGTTGGATATCAGCTTCTTCCCAGAACTATTTGAACTGCGCACGCACCTGTAACCCGACTTGGAGCCAAAACTATGACCACAGATATTGCGCTGGCGCTACAGCCTCACTACAGCGATTTTCAAGTTGATAAGCGCATTTTGCTCTCTGGCCACTCTCACCAAGCTTGGCCTAATGTTGCCAAAAATGGCGTGCTGGAATGCTATCAGGATGCCGCTTTGCATGTTGACGACAAATGGTCGAACGCCTTTGCCAAAGCACAGCGCGTAAAAGACTTCTACGGCGCATTGTTGGGTGAAGGTGATGCTGAGATCACACTGGGTGCCTCAACCCATGAATTGCTGCTGCGTTTTTTATCGGACCTAAACTGTTTCAAACAACCTACCTCACGCGCGGTTAAAATTGTTACCACCGATGGTGAGTTTCACTCCATGCGCAGGCAGTTAAATCGCTTTAAACAACTCAATATGCACATTGAAGTGGTGCCCGTTGCTCCCAGCGAAACGTTGGCACAAAGGCTCATCGACAAAATTGACGCGCAAACCGATGCGGTGATGATCTCTGCGGTGTTTTATGGCACCAGTGAAATTTTTCGAGACGTTGGCACGGTTGCCCAGCACGCCCACACGCTCAATGTACCTTGCTTAGTTGATACCTATCACGCGCTCAATGTGGTGCCATTTGATATCAACGGCTGGCAACTTGAACAGGCTTTTATCGTCTCTGGTGGCTATAAATACTGCCAAGCGGGTGAAGGTAACTGCATGATGCGCATCCCTAAAGGCTACAATGGCAGCCCGATTATCACCGGCTGGTATGCAGAATTTAGCGCGCTGGACCAAGCCCCCGGGCAAGTGGGTTATGGACTGGGTTCAAGCGCCTTTGACGGTGCAACGTACGACCCAAGCAGTCACTACCGCGCCGCTGCGGTGTTTGACTTTTTTACCGAGCAACAGCTCACACCTGAAAAGCTAAGAGCCATCAACCAACAACAAATTGCCCAGTTGAAAAACGGTATTGCCGCGGTGCCCAAGTTAGCAGAGGCCTTTACACTTGCCCCCCACCCGCTTGAAAACAATGGTGGCTTTCTTGCGCTCACCACCAAAAGCGCCAGCCAATGGGTTGCCAAACTGCATGAGTGTGGCATTCAAACCGATAGCCGTGGTAGCCAGTTGAGATTGGGGCCCGCACCTTACATCAGCGAAGCGCAAATTAATCAGGCCTTAAACACAATGGAAGATATTGTTGGCCAATTAGCGTAATCTAACTAACAGCACCCAGCAAAGTAGCTGGGTGCTGTTCTCTTTCAAAGAAGATAAAACCCCAGCCAAAACTCGCTTTGGCACTGCATTAATTAAGGATAAACCGATGTCATCAGAGAAAATAAACTTACAAGACAAGCTGGCAAAATTCAGTGAGCATTGGTCGCCGCGCGTCATAGCACAAATGAATGATTACCAGTTTAAGCTCGCCAAATTCCAAGGCGAATTTACTTGGCACGCCCACACAGATACCGACGAAGTATTTTTGGTGCTTGAGGGCAGTATGGGCATCGAATTTAGAGACAAAGTGGTGGAGCTATCAGCCGGTGAAATGTACGTCGTCCCCAAAGGCGTTGAACACAAACCCTTCGCACAGCAAGAATGTAAAGTGATGTTGGTAGAACCCGCCGGCGTGGTCAACACCGGAGATGCAGGCGGAGAGCTTACCGCCCAAAATGATGTGTGGGTTTG
This sequence comes from Pseudoalteromonas sp. MMG022, assembly GCF_021654245.1. NCBI lineage: Bacteria > Pseudomonadati > Pseudomonadota > Gammaproteobacteria > Alteromonadales > Pseudoalteromonadaceae > Pseudoalteromonas > Pseudoalteromonas sp. MMG022. Next base: position 86,429 of record NZ_JAKFZQ010000016.1, read on the forward strand.
AGGTTATTAACCTCAATAGTTCGCGCTGGGTGTTAGAGTTTAGATTGTGGGATAGTGTTACTTTTGTTGTTATTCCAATACCGCTTTAAACGACTTGAGTAAACGATTTGCTTTCCCGTGACTAATATCAATATAGCCAAAGCAATCCAACCTAATTAATGCCTCTCTTACTTTGGTTCTGCTATAACCTACCTCAATGTCTAAGTCTCTTTCACTGGGTATTTTGTCACCGACATTATAATTCTGACAGAGATAGCCGATTATGTCTCTCAACGCATGGTCTTTATCTAAAAATACTCGTAACCTTTTTTCTAATAACAAGTTTTCTGCATCGCTCATACTTAACTCGCCCCTGAATTCTTTTCCAATGTGGTTATTTCTCTGAAACTTCGACTTTAAAAGCATTTAGACATTGCTGTCCAACATCATTCCTTGATCTGCATTGAACGCTATAGCTTTCACCTGCATATCTAGTCAAATTGAATATATTGCGAACTTCAGTACCACAGTTACCGCAAGTAACAGTGGTTGAGCTGTTTGGGTTTTCTATTTCAGGATGTACCTTTTCTTGCGGATACACTTCCGTAATATTTAACACTAATTTGGTCATCTTGGTTCCTTGGTTATTCCAATATTCATTAAAGAGTAAATTTGTCCAATGGTTTTTCATGAGGATTGGACAGCCCTAAATTCTCAGCAAGCTCAAATGAAACCTAACGTGTGGAACCTAACGTGGAGAAACCTAACGGAAGGAGAAACCTAACGTGGAAAGAAACCTAACGTGGACACCCACTCCTATTTGCAAGTGTGAGTGTTTCATCAGCGCGTTAACTTCTGCAAAAAATCATTTCTAATTCAAGTTTTAAGAAATGAACGATGGGGTCAGGTCGCTCGACAAAATGCCATTACTCACATTGGTGTTTATCAACGTCGGATGGCGTGTCTTCGCCACTTATCCGACCTACTTGGATTAACTGTAGGTTGGATAAGCCTAAGGCGCCATCCAGCAATCTGACAAACCACTCATACATCAATAACCATGAACAAAATGAACAGCCACTTTAAGAAAGAGATAGGCAGTATGTCTTGCTAACACTAAAGCACCAATCCATTCAGCTCGTCTAACAAAATTGTTCCCATTATCAACTAGTAGCGATCCTTCCATACAATTTTTCGAAAAAAAGCCTACTTGCGTGACACACTTACCTCTACTTGTGTCAAAGCATCGTATTAAAGTAAGAATAGAATAGCTATGAGGGTTTAAGCGAACAAAGCTTCGCTACATTTTATACTCCGTCGCCGTTTGTGTTGCTGTCTTTCACAGTACATATCTAGAGTGTGTGCCTTACCTACAGCACCATGAAACACCTTTTCAAACTGTGTGGTAAGTTTTAGCCAGTTTTTTGTCTTGATATTCAGTCGCTCTAGAATAGGCGCTTGGTTGCCGTCAATGTAACCTCGTTTATCTGTACGAATACATTTCCCTGTGAGTTCAACAAGTTCAAGGTAGCTTTTAAGCTCAAAAGGTAAGCCCTTTGGCATGTGTTTTCTTGGGCTGCCCGCAAATCGCGCCAGTTGTTTTGGTTGTTTACCCACTTTGGCATGTTCACAGCGTTGTTTAATACTGGTATGGTTTGATTCTTCCGGTGTTTTAGCTATCTTCGCCCGAATCGGGTTTAAGTCCACATAAGCCATACAAGTCATCAAAGCTGCTTCATCGAGTAAAGCCTGCGATTTAAAGCGCCCTTCCCAAAATCTACCTGTACAATTATCTTCTCGATTTGCCTGGCGTGCTATGCCTTCATTTAACACCCGCATAAACCAGCTAATACTCGATAAACGATTGCGATATTCTTTTATCTCTTTGTTCAAGAAGAACCGCTGCCCTTCGTCTAAACGCTCTCCTTGCAGATATTTATGGCTTAGAATTGAGCCTTTAAACAGTTTGTGCCAACGTATGAGTACCGCTCTGTCACTCAGCCTTTGAGCTTTTTTATCATCCACATACAGCACAACATGGGTATGGTTACTCATCACCGCATAAGCACACACATCAATACAAAATACCTGCGCTAAAAACAGTAAGCGTTCTTCTACCCAACCCCTTCGATGCTCATATGATTTACCCATAAACTTATCTTCACCACATAAAAATGCCCGGCGAACACACCGTGAAACACAATGATAGTATTTAGTATCTGACAAACTGATTTGTCGCTTCCTTGCTAATCCCATCGTTCACTCCTTGAACTTAGAATTTTGAAATGATTTTGAAGAAACTAAAGCTTAGACAAGCCACCCGAACTTTCAAGTTCGAGTGGATGTCCACGATTAGTTCCAGCGTGATCAACACCGGAGATGCAGGCGGAGAGCTGACAGCCCAAAATGATGTATAGGTTTGATATTAGCCTCAGTATATTCGCACTGGGTGTCAGGGTTTGCTAATCCCATCGTTCACTCCTTGAACTTTGAATTTGATTTGAATTTTAAAGAAACTAAAGCTTAGACAAGCCACCCGAACTTTCAAGTTCGAGTGGGTGTCCACGATTAGTTCATTCGATTAGTTAGTTCAGTTCGAGTGGATGTCCACGATTAGTTGGCATCCACGATTAGTTGGCATCCATCAGCGTATTTCTTATGGTTTTCAACTGCTTTGGTTGAGTGTGTTGTCATTCATATTGGTATAGCGGTAAGTAAACAATAGCCAAGCGAAGGAGCTGCCCCCCCTTCGCTCATTTGTTTTACGGTGTTTGTTCACTGGTGATGTTATCAATCACGATGGTCGTTACCTCGTTCAAGGCGTCAAATACTGCACCATTGCTTACATCATTACACATCATTGACAACGACAGCTTCAGTTGCGGGTAACGAGCGAAGTAAGTCAGTGTGCCAAGCCACCCACCTGAGTGCGCATACTTCGTATAGCCTTTAAACTGACTAACAAACTGCCCATTGGCGTAGCCTTCCTCAGCATTGGGTTGAATTTGGGCGTTTGGCGTATTCATCATCTTGATAAGCGCATCTGGGTCTCCCCCCACTTTTGGCTGGTAAAATTGATTATTCCAAATCAACATATCGTCTAGGTTGGTATGTAATCCGCCATCACCGACCCAAAATAGGTTAGTCATATCAATAACATATCGACCTTCATCATTGAGTTTATAACCAGATGCTCGGTTTTTAACTACCTCTAAAGGGTTGTCACTAAAAAACGTGTGCTTCATCCCTAACGGTTTAAAGATGTGCTCATCACTAAATTGACGCAATGATTTACCGGATACTTCCTCAACCAACACAGACAACAAAAAATACGCTAGATTCGAGTATTGAAACTGAGTGTTGGGCGCTCGTGCCAAAGGCACCGTTTTTACCACGTCATAAAATTCGCTAATCGTTAGATAGTCTTGATTGCCCAGCCTAAATTCACCACCTGCAGCCGACTTTAAGGTAATAGCTCGTTCACTCTTTTCGCCTTCAAATGAAGGAGCAATTAAATCGTAATCTCCCATACCTGAGGTGTGATCTAACATCTGGCGAATAGTTACCTTTGCTTTGTAGTCACGTAGCTCTGGCAGATAAGCATGAATATCTTTGTCTAAGTCTATCTTGCCTTGCTGGACCAATATCAAAACCGCCATTGCCGTAAACTGCTTTGACACAGACGCCATACGATGTACTTGATTACCATCCAATGGCACGTCAAGCTCAAGGTTTGCCATTCCATAGCCCGCTTTATGAATAAACTGACCGTTATGGCTTACCCCCAAATTACAACCCGGCGCATCGCTGCCGATGGCCTCCTTCATGATGCCATCAATCTTTGCAGTCAGTGACGACGAAGCGGCTTGCACGTTAAAAGCAAGCAGTAAGCTCAATAAAAACGCCGTATTTTTCATAATATCCCTTTGCAATTCAGTCGTTATCTTTTAGTGGTTTTTTAGGGACTTTACGCGCTAGGCGCAAAGAAAGGAAGCTCTATGGGCTTCCATTTTAGCGACTGAGGCAGCGGTTAAAGTGCAGATTGTGACGTCACGCCCGAGTGGCTGCTTTGTTTGGCTGAGCCCGCACGTCGAATAACCTTTGCAATGGGTCGCTCAAACAGTCGAAATGACAGGTAAGCTACGAGCACACTTAATATCAGCGACAGCGCCAGCTTTAATTCAATTGTGATAGGTAACTGATTGACAGCGTTAATAATTGGCATGTGCAGCAAATACAGTGAATAGGATATTTGACCAAAAAAATCTCCTAATTTATTGGCCAACAATACATTGTTGTCGGGTACTAAGAACACCACACAGAAGAACACCGCGCCCATTGTCAATAACACCTCATAACTGATCCACATGCGGTGTTTGGCGTCAGAAGTAATCGGTGAAAATTCAGGGTATAAAACCGGAATTAAACACAGCGCCAAAATAAACCAGTGACTTTTTAAATAGGTGGGCACCACCAGCGATTTGTAATGCATGCCAAATAGCATTCCAACAAAAAAGAAAGGCAGCGACCTAAGCACATTAAACTCGTTATATGGCACCCCGTTAATGTCTCCGTGTATTTTCGGGAAATTACCAAGAAACAACCCTATCATCAGAGCAACAACTAGCAGATAAATATACCCAGCGCGATTTTTGGCCAGCGCCCAAAATACGATAAAAACAAAGTAAAACTGTATTTCTGGCGGAATTGACCAAAGCACACTTTCGCCATACAAAAACAGTAAGTGACCAAGTAAATTATTAACGTCGGGTATCTCATACAAGCTCGTGTTACCCACCTGCGTTAAAAAGAATGAACACAATACAACCAGCAAATACAAGGGCAACACTCTACCTGCTCGGGCTAAAAAGTAGCGACTGACATTCGTTTTAGTAAACTCTTGATTTAAATAGAGGTAAGACATCAAAAAGCCACTTAGTAGGAAGAACAATATCACGCCATAGGCCCCTGAGCCGCCTCCCAATGCCCCATCGAGCCAGTTTGTAATATCACTAAAATGAGTGAAAAAAACGATAAGCGCAGCAAGTCCGCGCAGAGTATTAAGTTTTCTGATTTGCATAGTACTTCTTTAATTATTGTAATAGTGGCTTGCGAATTGCGAAACGAGTATTTTTACTCTTCTATCAGCGGATTACTTAATGAGTGCCAAGGGTGACTGCCAAACATAAATAAACTCTTTTACTTTATTTCCACAGGGGGTGTGCCAATAACCCTGAGAATGTTTTTGCCCGCCTAACGCTTCATAAAAGCCAATTGCTTTTGGATTACATTCCAGTACCTCCAAATATAATCCGCAATCTTTATAGTAAGTTTGCGCCCACTTAGCGGCTGATGTGATTAACTGGGTGCCAATCCCCTTTCCTTTAGCCTCTGATGTAACATGTAGGTTGTCAATAATACTGCCAAGCTGTGGGTGTTTATCACCAAACACACAAATAAAACCGCTGAACACGCCATCTAACTGAGCAACCAAAACCAACTGATTGTCGCTGAGGGATGTGAGTCGTTCGGTCCATATTTGGGTGCGTTCTTCAAGTACTCGATGTGCTAAATAATCGCCAGACAATACTGAGCTGTAGTTTTCCTGCCAACTTTTGCCATGTAGTTGAGCAATGTTGGTAAGGTCATCCACATTGGCGGGTCTAATATGCATAGGGTAACTCCTTTACTTGATAAAAAGCTTTAACTTTTCTTTGCCAAAAGCTAAATTCAAAAGACCTGAGCGCAGCTCTGTGCTTGCTAAGAAATAATACAAGGAACTAGCTTAACTCTCTGAGCCTTATTGTTTTAGTTTTAGCGCACTTTGTTTTCATGTGATTATTTTTATTAGCTAAACAAAGCGTTTCGACAATAACAGAAAAAATATACCAAACCAACTGAAAGCGCCCAGTAACGCGGTGGGTACGGCTAGATACTGTAACCGTCACAAAGAAGAGGAGTCAAAGCGTGAAATAAAAAGGGCTGTTACCAATCTCATTGCCTTAGCCGGCGTCACCACCCGTGTTGTGTTTACTGGACTCAAAAGCAAGTATTTGGCAAGTACACAGCAACACATTATTTTTAAACATCATGGAGAGTGATTAAGTGAATCGCCTTTTTGTAATTGCTAGCTGTGTCAGGTCGCTGGTAGCTACCGATACAAACAGTACAGCTTAAAGCATCCTCTTTAAGATTGGCTTGCCTGTATAGTGGTGCCATACCACCGCACTGATGTGCACAATAATCAACACCGCCAATATATAACTGGCGTAATGGTGTATTTGTGAAAACAATTCACAAAGCCACACATCTTTGAGTAAAGGCGCTATGTTTACAATGCCAAAAACTTGAAACTCATGGCGCATCATTAGTACCCCTGAGACAATTATAAGCATAATTAACAAATACATAGATACATGCACACAATGCGCACACTTCGCTTGCAAAGCGTTAAGAGAGCCCTGATAGCTAGGCTTTTTTTTTCGTAGTGCATGAACCACCCGCCCAAAAAATATGGGAATAAATACCGTTGTCAGGGAGACATTAAACCCACTTATGAGTACTTGCCATTCTCTTTCTACCTTAACGGCAGCGAGAAACAATCCCGAAAATGTAGCCCAGAGGATCACCACTGCGGATACCCAATGAAACACTCTCGCCAGCCTATCAAATTTAGTCACCGACATTTTCATATTGATGCACTCATAATTACTTTAGATGACACTCTAAAGCCCTTCAGGTTAATTCTTGGTTAAGAATGTAGCCAGTTTGAATATTAGTTATTTTGGGGAAATTTCAAGGGTGATATACCAGCAATGATTACACACAGCGCTTATTGTCTTCCATCTACACACTGCCATGTTTACGACTTTAAATCAGTTATGAACCGTTAGGCGTAATTACATCTGAGGCGTTGCTTGGCAATAACCCGTTCGGTATCTATATTTGAAAGGCTATATTGCTAACCCTTTCTAAGGAATTGAGGATGGTTAAGAAAATAATAGGCATGATAATCAAATGGGTTGGTATTAGCGGACTCATTGCAACATTGATGATATCAGTTGCTATTTGGGCTTTCTACGATATTTCAGATAACAACGCGAGACTTGACGCATCAGAAACCACAGGCATGATGCTTTTTGTATTATTGTTAGTTTCCACGTTGAAAGCGCTGTACCTCTTTGCCAAGAAATTAAAAGAAAACAGAGGTGAAGATGTCTAATTCATTTAAAGCTCTTTTTGTTTCAATAGTTGCAACGATACTTTCATCGTGCAGCTCCTCTCAATATGGTGAGGTAGTTGCACACCAAACAACAAATAAAACAGTGCAAACCGACTCAGTGGATGGAAAAATACAACTGATGCTCAGAGGGTTTCTTGACTCAGGCTATGGTCTTGATAGCTCCTATGCATACTATTCCTACTTAATCATCACTGAGAAAAGCCCTGATAACTTCGGTAAAAGGCTGGCTGCTGCAACAGCATTTATGTGTGAATTTAGCGATGTCTCTAAAGCCTCGGACATGGAGCTTCCCCCTCACGAGCTTGCAATATTTCTAGCGCCGATTAATTCAGGCACGAACACATCCAAACTGAAACAATCGAGATCAGGAGAAGAGCTTTTGTATGTGTACAATTACGATCATTCAAGAACAATAGCAAAAGCAATTAAACGCGTTGAGCCTGACAGTACACTGAATATAGCTATCGTATCTTACCCTAGACCTTTACATTACCCTCACACAAATTTTAACCACATAAGCCGTGAAGCTTTATATGTTGTTGAGTTATCTGGCACGCCTCCAGCACAGATAAGAAAAGTGATTGAAAAGTTCAGAAGGTCAGTGACAGGCTCCAAAGCTAAACAGGTCTCAATTGTTACAGAATGGGACGCTAACACAGGCGAAATAATTACTTCAGAAACCGCCAACGTGCCGAATATAAACTCTGTTGTTTACACAAGCTGGGCTGATAGGATGAGGGTCGTGTTTGCCTCTTTAGGTGCTTTTATGAACTCAGTTGTACCTACAGCGCAAGCATCGACGATGGAGTGTCAATAACCTCCGCTGAGGTTAAGTAACCTGAACTCGGATTAAGCAGTATGTAGGCACTGCAAACACCTACATACTGTGAAATAAAAGCCACCACTGTAATTATTTGCCGCTATCAATCACAGTAAAGGTTCTTTCGATAAAGCGTTTAAAGGCATTTTCGGGGATAAAGTTCTGCTTATTAGCGAGATTGAAATTGTGCAACAGCGCTTTCACGTTATCGTTATTCATGATTTCTTCGACGCTCATGCCTTTGTCTTTTAAGACTTTGATTTGCTCTACCCATGCTTGGGTATGTGTTCTAAACTGGCGTAACTCCACTTTGCTCGTCGGCTTACCATGCCCCGGAATGATAAGACTATCCTCATCGCCTATGTTGAGAATTTTCTCGATGGCTTGATTAAACCCTGATAGACCACCTGAGTAAAATGTTGGGTGCCAACTGGTGTCATAAATATCACCAACAAACACACTATTGCTTTTACTGTGGTAGAAAACTTTATCTTTTGAAGTGTGTGATTTAAATACAAACTCTGTAAATTCAGGTAGCTGACTAACTGTTTCAACAACCTTGCTGCCCTGTTCAACAAAGTAGGTGTTTCCACCTGTATGATCGCTATGTTGGTGGGTATTTAACACGTAGCTCACTGGAACTTTACTGTGCTGTTGTATGATTTGGTATAGCGTGTCTAGGTTTTTCTCACCAGGCATTGGGTCTATCGCCACAACGCCCGCATCAGTTTTGATGAGTCCAATGTTGGTGCCATAATCCTTTTCTGTGATGATAAAAGCACGCTTCGACACGCTAGTGACTTGAAAATTTGACGTATCACAAAGCGCACACGCCGAGTAAAACATCGCAACCAAAAGCAATTGGACTCGCATACCATTCCCTTTCTTATAATTCGGTGAGAAAATTAAAGTATCGTTATTGCAGGTAAAAATCAAAGCCTTATGGTAACTATTATTTCTCCACAGAGCGTTTGCTCAAGTAGGCGAGACTTTACTTTGACTGGCTACGCTAGGTGATTTGAGCAATCAGGTTGTGCCATTAATCAACAAAGAGGCTGGCCTGTGTATTGGGTAGACGTTTCTGTTCATTATCACTAAACATAGACTGTTTAAGTTGCTCTATTGCTTGCGTTTTTTCATCATGGGATAACTCAAACGCGAGTATGTGCGCGCGCTCCTGTTCGAACTTAGCTAGCTTTTGTTGCCAACTTGCTCGCTCTTTTTGCAACGCAATAATGCGCTCAGCAGCTTCATCGCCAAAGCGCGCACTGAGCTGGTTGTAATCTTGCTTCTGCCAGCTATCTGCAAGCTCGTGCAGCTGTGTGCTGTTGTTTATCAAGCGCTGTTCGCGCTCGGGGAGTTGACTGACATGCTGTGCTATAAGCTGCTGCTTTTGCGCCTCACTCAATTGCTTGTCAGCAAGTATCTTCCAACGTTCAATGGCTTGCGCGTTCCAAGCGTTCTCCTGTGCAAACCAAAGCGCTATCACTTGCGCTGAAAAAAAGCGTTGCTGTATTGATTGTAAAAACTCGTGGCGTTCAAAAATATTCAGATTTTCATCTACCTCCGTCAATGCTTGCTTGTAAGCCATGTAAGTTTCAACATAGTCATGTAAACAGTTATCCAACTGCTTTAGGTGTGCACGCCACAGGTGATGTTGATTACTGTTTTGTAGCGCCAGCAACCAATCATCGAGTGTGTTTTTATCAGCTTTAGAAACCGGGTCACACCTTTGGTGGACCCGCTTTTCAACTGCTATTGAGTTGTGATGTGGGGTCTTGTCGGTTTGCGTGAGTGTAGACTCATGCAAAATAATCGTATGCTCAGACAACAGCGTTTGGCTACCCGCAAAATAAAAATAGCCTACGACTAAGCAAATAACAGCGCCAAGACCCCACTTACTCATAGTTCTAACCCCTTAAGACGACGAATATGTTGGCGGTAAAGCGTCAATGGATCTGTTTCAAACAAGTGGTGAATACCGATTGTTTGGTTTACCTGATCAAGGTGGTTCATTTTATAATCGTTACCAATGACTTGGCCTAAGTTGCTTGAACAAGCTGAGACCAGGCCATCGTTAGGCTCATCAAATACTTGTGAAAACAGTGCTAACGCGTTATCGGCGGGGTCTAATAGATTGGTCCACGCTTTGCTGCCACTCCAAGAAAAATAATACACACCATTGCTGGCTAATGCCGAAGTTTGGCCACAATAGCTACTCGGCACTCCTTCTGGGTATTTCTGATTGAATGCCAATGTGCCTTCGGTTGTCAAAGCTGACAAAGCCTCTAGCGCATCTCTTGGTGCAGTGGCTTTGCCAGATAGCAAGTCAATCAAACCCGCTAAACCATTCGCAAGCGAAGCCAAAAACTGCTCGGAGAAAGAGCCTGAGTCAACACTGCCTCTTACCACGTCAGCAAATCGGCTGCCCCAGTTCACCCCACCTATACTGGTCGCTGATGCAACCCACTGTGGCTTGACCGACGCAACATAGCGAATGGTTTGTGCACCTTGGCTATGACCAATCAAATTCACTTTGTCTTTGCCGGTAATCGCTCTGATCAGTGCCACTTGTTCGAGTAATTGCTCGCCACGTAGCTCAGAGTTATGAGCTGAAGACACTTCAGCCACAAACACATTGCCCCCTTCATCTTCAATCACAGAAGGCACGCGATAGAAATAGTCAACGCCCAGCAGGTTATCAAAGCCAAACAGGCCATGCACCAACACCACAGGATATTCAAGCTGCTCACTGCTGTGCGCTGCCTGTGTAAATAAAGTAAATAGGCCAATCACGGCCGCCCAAACATGTTGTTTCATATACTTGCTCCAATTATTACATTTTAATAACAAATTAAAATTAGAGCACAATGGTCAGAGGTCAAGCCAGAATGTTAAAATAATTTACTTTTTGTAAAAGTAAACTCAACAAAAAACATTTATACACACCAAATAGCAAAGCCAAATCACATGCAGGAATATATGCAAACCACTGATATATAATAATAAGAATTTAAAATAATGTACTGAAAACAGGGTTATAAAAAACAACTAAAGAGGCAATTCTAAGAAGTGAATTAATGTAAATACTGATAAGTACTGTATTGTCGTGAAGCGCATAGGTGTCGACCTATGCGCGATTTTCTAGATTAGTTATATGGCTTGAGTGCTAAATTGCATTTGGAATCAAGGTACTCCTCTTTACCTTTACTTAGCTCATTCAAGTCAAGCCAAGGAACAAGCTTTGCACCAACAAAGGCACAGTCAACGTTTATGGTATGTATATCAACTGGCCGCTTTCCTGCTTGATGAGTATTAAAATCAAGTGGGTTCTTGTCTAACACTATAAAATCAGCCAGTTTATTTACTTCAATTGAGCCCAATTTGTCTGCGATGTTATGCTGCATCGCAGGCACAATGGTCAGTGCTCTGATTGCTTCCATGATCTCAACAGACTGCTGTGCATTAAGTGGTGTGCCATTTCCCTCAAGATTTGGGTAATACCAAGTATTACGAGTAACGGCTTGTTCAATAAACCATATTGGGAATAAAGCACTAATGCTTAAATCACTGTGAATCGAAAACGGAATATCATTATCTAGCTCTGTGCGCATTGGGTCAATCATCTTCCCCCTTTGCTCGCCCAGCTCATTTTCCATTGAACGGCCCCAGTAGGCAATGTGGCCGATTAAGTGGCTGGGCGTAAGATTAGGCAGGGTATGACGTGCTGCTAGATATTCCTCAACGACAATGGGTACTCCCGCGTTAGTTGTTCCCCCCTCGCTATTGACCGTTGAATGAATTATTGTGTGTGCCAAACACGCGTAATCTTTTTTATTTTCACTCATTTCACACTCTGATTGAGAACGCTCTCTGGGTGCTCTGTTCATATTACGCAAAGCACCGATTGAATCTTTAATCCCCGCATCACCATTCGCATGAATATTAAAATACCAGCCTGCGTCTGCAAAACCTTGTAAATTATCCCTTATTTGTGACTCATTAAAATCAACATGCCCGGTGTGGAACTGTTCGCACAATCCATCGGTTTCATAATCATGACTCAAGTTAGCGCTACACCCTTGCGTTGAACCATCTGACCACAACTTGACGCCTTCTGCCGATAACATTCCTTTGTACATTGGGCTGTCGAATGGAATTTTATAGCGCGTGCTGCGAGTGTTGTTATTTTCTTGCTGGTCGTGCAAATCTTGCCAATCATAAAGCGCACGAATGCGAGTCGCCGCTTTGCCCGATTTCGCAATACATTTGTAATTGTCGACCATACTGGTCGTAGAGCCACCTTCTACAAAGGTCGTTACACCCTGTTGCGAAGAAGTATTCAGAATGTTCGTCATCACCTTCATAACAGGGTTTTGAGTATCCCCCTTACATAAAAGCTTGTCCGAAGCTTTTATATTGCCAGCGTGTTTGAGCATACCCGCTACGTCAATATGACCAGAGGCGAGGCTTTTCTCGATTGCAACAACGAATGGTCCATATGAACTTTGCTCTTTGAGCAAGCCTGAGTATTGCCACTTGCCTTGATTTTTCACAATTGCCCAGTCTCCATCTGGAAAATACATCGCCTTAACAATACTTTGATATGAAGCCATCTCACTTTCACTGCTTGCCTCACAGCTTAAAGTGACACTACCGTCAGAGTTGATCACTTTGGGGTCTATCTTGTCACCAAGCTTAAGCGCCGCAATCTGAGATTTTGAAATGCGCTTGTTACACAGCCCTGTTTGCTTAAAAGCAGCCATATTGGCATATCCCAAATGACCCGATTGATCCAACATCAACACAGGGTTTGTGGCGAGTACATTACTAGATTGTTGGCGCGCTTTCGCCGCAAATGCATTTGGGTCTTGTATATAGTGCATTGGGAAATTTAAAAACTGTTTGTTGGCATTGAGCGCTTTACCAAACTCAAGTTTATTACGAGCATCAATATCTTTATCGTTATTTGGGTTAGGGATAAATGGGTAGTTGTCGTTTTTTGAGAGCAGCATCCGCGAAGGGTCAAGTCCGTTACCCACTAACCATTGATCAGCACTGTTCACCTTCGTCGTACTCAGTGCATTGATTGCTTCTTCAACATAGAGATAACAGTTCGCTCTAACATCCGCTTGTTCCGTGGGTATGTCCTTGCCTTGATAATACAACCAACCATAATCTTGGTTAAGTTGTTGTTGATATTTGTCTGGTAGGCATGGCATCAGGTTAGGCACAAACGATGTTTGTGCGGTGAGCTGTAAGTGCGCATGTGGTTCCACAAAGCCCGGCATCAGGGTTCTACCTGCCAAATCTAGATAGCGCACGGGAGAGTTTAGGCCAGGATATCTGCCTTTTAGATGTTTGTTAATTGACTCAAGATCACCAATGGCTGCAATGGTATCATCAACTATCAGTACACCTGTATCACCTTGTTCATGGTCAAACACTCGGTTGTCTTTATCGGCAGTGATAATGTCCCCCCCATAAACTACTAAGATACGTGGCAATGTTGCTATGCCATCCTGCTGATTCACATCTACAGCGCTATCTTGGTGTACATCACCTCCAACCAATGAACAGCCAGCAAAAAGTAACGGCGCACAAATCGATGTCGCCCAAACTAACCTTCTCATTATATTTCCTTCTCTATATCAACGTTTTGAAGAACTAAAACCAGTGTGTATGGCGCTTACAAAGAGCAAGCAAACACTTATGGTTAATAACCTTAAACATTAGCGTTGAAAGAAAAAATGTCGATTACGTCACATTACGCTCACTATAACAACACAGCTACTAGGCACGCGTATGTTACATTAGGGTAGGTCATATTTGCTCATGAGATACCCAGCGCATTAACTACACCCACTTTCCACAATTAAACAAAAAGTTCATTCAAATATAATAAAAAGCCAACATATTTACATTCATTTACATAGTTTTTGTAAATAATTCAATACGCATAAGTTACTAATTTAGGTGAATTTATTGCTTCAATTGCCGACAAAAAAACTGGTCATACCATGGTTAACTTTTAATCTTGCTATTGATCCAAAATGTATCTCAGATTATTCCTAGATTACTCATTCACGAGTAACAACAAGGATACAACATGAACAATCTAAAAATGACAACGATAACCTTAGCAGTTTTAGGAACGCTTTCTTCACCAGTATTGATGGCCAACTCACCAGTACATACAGACGTCGATATAAGCATTGTTGGCGGCACAGAAACCCAGCCACAATCAAGACCTTATCAAGTTGCATTGTTAATGAATGGCCGACAGGGTTGTGGCGGTACATTGATTAGTCAAGACTGGGTATTAACCGCTGCACACTGTCTCGATAACGCAACCACAAGTGGTTTAACGGTGCGTGTTGGCGCACACTCTATCAGTCGTAATGATGGTCAAACATTACGTGTATCTCAGATTATTAGTCATGAACAATGGCGTGGTGCGAACAGTATTCGTTCAGGTTATGATATTGCGGTATTACGTTTAGCATCGCCAGCTAGCAGCCAGTACACTCCTGCAAAACTTGCAACACGCGAAATTGAACAACAATACGCTTCAGTTGGTGATGATGTGACCGTATCAGGCTGGGGGTTAACGTCGAACCAAGGCCGTCCAAGCGATGTGCTTCGTGAAGTAGATTTACCAGTTATCAGCAACTCTACTTGTAGCAGCCAGCTAAACTATAGTATTCCTAGCTCTGTGATATGTGGTGGCGGTCAAGGTGGTGTTTCAGCATGTAACGGCGACAGTGGTGGCCCATACGCAGTGCGCGTTGGCAATGAATTCTACAGCATTGGTACTGTAAGCTGGGGTATCGCGTGTCAGGGCGCAACAGCATTTACCAGAACAACCAGCTATTTAGACTGGATCAAAGCAAAAACAGGTATTGGTAACACAGACCCAGATGATGGCGCACCTGTCGCTGACTTTGACTTCTCTGTTGACCAACTATCTGTCAGCTTTACCGACCGCTCACGTGACGATAACGGCATTCGCAGCCATAGCTGGAAATTCGGTGACAACCGTGGTGGTACTTCAACACAAGCTAACCCAACTTATCAGTTCAGTGAAGCGGGTACTTATAACGTGCAACTGACAGTAACAGATACCAAAGGTCAGACGAACACCACTTCTAAACAAGTACGTGTAACCGATGGGGGCGATCCTGGTAGCTGTAATGGTGTTGAAGCTTGGAGCGCATCTAAAGCGTATGCACTAAACGATAAAGTAAGCTTTAACGGGTATGAATACACAGCAATCTGGTGGTCACAAGGTGCTCAACCTGATATGTACCCAAGCGTATGGCAAAAAGGTCAAGCGTGTGGTGACGCATCAGCACCTGTCGCTGACTTCAGTGCGTCTGTGTCAGGCTTGAACGTAAACTTTAGCAATAATAGTAGCGGTAACATTGTTGCTGTACAGTGGAACTTTGGGGATGGAAACAGTAGTTCAACGTTTGCTCCTAGCCACACTTACGCACAAGCTGGCAGCTATCAAGTAACCTTGTCAGTAACAGACAACAACAACCAAACAACCTCTGTGACAAAATCTGTGTCAGTAACGGATGGTGGTACTGGTGACTGTAATGGCATTGATGCTTGGTCTGCACAAACCGTATATCAATCAGGTTCACTGGCACACGTAAATGGTAGTGTGTACCGTGCAAACTGGTGGGTACAGGGTGAACACCCTGAGTCTTCAGGTCCTTGGGGTCCTTGGGTACGTGTTGGCTCTTGCAGCGGCATGTAATTGATTTTTAATTTCTCGACCGGACTTTAAAAAAACCTAAGTCCCATGTAATCTAACTTTTATATTAAAATAACGACTTGATATCATGGGACTTAATCAGCAAACCGCCAGTGAACTTACCAGATTAGGTGAGCGAATTAAAAAAACCCTTAATGCGGCTTTTGCCGAACTCCCGTTACAAGCGCACACTATCAATGGTTTAACGCAATTTTTGAACTATCACAGGTCAAATAGTCAGCGTGTTTTCAATGCCAAAAAAGCAGCAACGGGCGAGCTAGTCCTATTGCAATTACCCGGTATTAAAGCCTTAGAAGAATTCACCAGCAAACTACAAGCACACATTAGCGCTTCGAACCACCAGCAACTTCAGCAAGTATGTCACTTGTTTGCTAAAAGCATAAAAATGTATGCCAGTAGTCACGCAGATCTGAAACGCCAGCTACAAAGCCTGCATGAGCCTGACGTTGATGAAATTCCTCATCAACAAGACAAACGCGCACAACTATATTACGCAGCAAAGTCATTGCTCGGGTTTAGCATTGAGCATATCTTTTGTAGCTATATTTTAACGCGTCAAAGCCCCTCAGCTGACTTTTTACAAGAGATAGCACTTATCAGCAAAACGGGTATTAAACGTCAACGCGGCGCACCACCCTTTGTACAGTTTTACACGCATCCACACCCAACTGATTTCACGCAACCCCAGTTATTAACCCAGGCAAGTCGTATCCACTCGAATAAATTTACCATAGGGATCGCCAGTGAGTTCTCAACGTCTGGGTTAGATCAGGCATACAGTAGTTACTCACCAAGTAACTCAGGGATCGTGTTTGACGAATTACCCGATGCACCCCGCTTTGATGCCACTTTCATTTTTAACAACCCAGATGAATTGGTTAATCCTCTGACACATAAAAGCCAATGTAGCTCTACCAGTATCTCAATTAAAAATCCTACCAAGCGTCTAACCCTGTTAGTTTTGGTCGACAAAGCAATAGATAGAAGCAGCAATGTGAATGTTGGTTGTTATCATGGCAATCAAAAGGTTGAGGAAGGAAAGTTAAACGCCAGTGATATGTGGACAGAACGCCTACCCGACTTTCCAGAGCTTCGCGTGATCAACCTGCAAAATCCACATAACCTATTGAACCAAGATATGAAAATGCAGGCAAAGGTAGAGTACTTACTTAATTATGCGAATCTCAATGCTGAGCACTTTGTCTGCTATCTTATGGATGTTGATTTCCCGATTTGGTCTGCAACCTATCGCATCTATTTTGAACACAATTAAGCTTCAATTCAACTTACTGATTCAACTGCTTATTTCTACCAAAAATTGTAATATCTTTAAGCTTGTATTAAGCCTTAAAGGTTTATAAGGTACGCACAAAATCAGGGTAAGCCTTATTAGCCCACGTTATTATTTGCCTAACTATGTAAGGAACACTCAGTATGCGTTACCTGTTACCTCTTTGTACTTTGTTACTGCCGCTTAGTACGTTTGCAGCAACACAAAACACCTCTGATAAGCAATGGTTTAACACCGCTGAATTCAGTCACGCAGAGCAAAATAGTCTTGACGCGATGGTCCTGTCGAGTAGCTACTATTTCGCACCACAACAAAATACCGGCGTATGGGATGACTTTGGATATTTAGACACGGATTCAAAAGTCAGTGCCAGTTATACCGATACCGACTTTGATAACTATTTTGGACTTTCGGGTGAGGCCTTTTACAACAACTGGTTTGTAAATGCGCAAGTTCAAGACTTAGGAGAAGAAGACAATCATGCCATAGGGTTTGGCTATCTATATAATGACGCGCTCAAGCTATCAATTACTAAGCATGTACGTGAGAACGACTCAGATCCGTTTTGGCTAAAAGCTCAGTATAACCATCAAATCAACGAATCTGACTATTTGGGCGTAACGTTGGATATGCAAGATGACTTAGACTACTGGGCAGTTTCAACCCGCCACTTTAAAAAGCTGCATGGCGGAGCATTCTTTGCTTTGGATGCCAGCCATTCTGATGGCGACGAAAGCGATTCAGTAACCGCATTTATGGCGAGCTATTACTTCAACACCAATTTTGCGGTCGGTGCGGGGCTAAACGACTCTGACTTGCAGTTGGAGGCAAAATACTTTTTCTCTAACACGTATTTCTTACGCGCTTATTATTCTGATAGTGATCAGGGTGATTTAGTTTCAGTGGCGTTCAATGCTTACTTCTAAAGTAATGAGCTATCAAGGTGCGATGTTATAAGCATCGCACATGCACTCCTTATTTCGGGCCAAATGTTAACCAAAGTATCCCTTTAGTTGCCAAATCATCACTAAACCTCAGTATCCCCCTACCCTGTAACCCTTTAAAAGAAACAGAAAAATTCACATTTAATCATCCTAAATGTACTTGATATGAAAATATTTAAACACAAATGCAATAAAAATAGAGTAGAATATCCAAATCTAGTGAACACACTAGATTAGTGCTAAACACGGGAACTATAATAAAATGTTAAAGAAAACAATTCTAGCAACCCTGATCTCAGCGGCTTGCATCCCAGCTCATGCAGAGCTAATCATTTCTGAATATGTCGAAGGTAGCAGCTACAACAAGGCAGTAGAAGTTTACAATACTAGTGAACAAGCCATTGATTTAGCTGACTATGCACTTTCTTTTTACTTCAATGGCAACACCGATGCTGGTCGCACCATTGCTTTAGAGGGTAACTTAGCAGGTAAATCTACCTATGTTGTTGCGCACTCTAGTGCGAGTGAGGCGCTTAGCGCTAAGGCTCAATTGCTCTCTGGTGGCAGCTGGTTTAATGGTGACGACGCGGTTGTGCTTGTAAAAGCAGGCAACATCATCGACAGCTTAGGCCAAATCGGCGTAGACCCTGGTTCAAGCTGGTCTGATGGCGATGCGAGCACACAGGACAAAAGCCTTGTTCGCAAACCACAGTTCATGACCGGTGATGCGGATGCCAGCGACGCATTCTTACCGTCAACACAGTGGCTTGCCAATGCAAAAGATGACTTTTCAAACATTGGTGTACACTCAGATGAATTACCACCAGAGCCTGAAGATTTAATCTGCGACCAAAACAATGTGTTGATCAGCCAAATACAAGGTGCTGCTGATGCAAGCCCGCTAGCTGGCGAAATTGTAGAAGTGCAAGGTGTGGTCACCTCTGCATTACAAGGTGATAACCAGTTAAAAGGTTTCTTCTTACAAGAAGAGTTAAATGACCAAGATAATGACGTATTAACCTCTGAAGGTATTTTCGTTTATTACACTGGTAGCGCTGTAAACAACGGTGATATCGTTAAAGTACTTGGCAAAATTGAAGAGAAATACGGCCAAACTCAGCTAAGCTCAGTCACAACATTGAAGGTATGTGGCTCATCTGCGTCTGTGCCTGCTACGCTAATCACCTTACCGTTAGAAGCGGGCCTTGAGTCTGTAGAAGGCATGTTGGTTGAAGTGAGCAACGAGCTCGTTGTAAACGACACATACGGCCTGAAGCGTTATGGCGAAGTACGCCTAGGTACGGAACGCTTGTACCAGTCAACGCAAATTGCATTACCAGGTGATGCGGCTAACGCGGTTGAAGCACAAAACAAACAAAAAGAGATTTTGCTAGATGATGGCTCATCTGCACAAAACCCTGAGGTGATCCCTTACCCAACTCCTGAGCTTGACGCTTACAACACATTGCGTTTGGGTGACAAGGTAACCAATGTACAAGGTGTATTAGGCTATGGTTACGGTCAATATCGTATTCAACCTACAGCTCAACCAAACTTTATCTCTGCAAACCCGCGTACAGAAGCACCTGAAGTAACAACGCGTGGCGATTTACGTATCGCAAGCTTTAACGTGCTTAACTACTTCAACGGTGATGGTCAGGGCGCTGGATTCCCAACCCCTCGTGGTGCAGATAACGCACAAGAGTTTGAACGCCAAAAAGCCAAAACAGTGACGGCTATGCTAAAACTAGATGCTGATTTATTCGGTATTCTAGAGATGGAAAACGATGGCTTTGGCGAGCTAAGTGCTCTGGCTGACTTAACGGCTGCATTGAACGCACAAGACAGCGAAAACACCTATGCATACGTAGACCTAGGTACTGAAAAAGTAGGTGGCGATGCCATCATGTCTGCCATTATTTACCGTAGCAACAAAGTAAAAGAAATCGGCACCGCTGCATTTACTGAAGCCGTACCATTTGACTATGGTAACCGCCCACCAGTAATGCAAACCTTTACTGATTTGCAAAGTAATGAAACGTTCAACCTTGTTGTTGCTCACCTGCGCTCAAAAGGCAGCTGTTCAAAGGCAACCGGCTTAGACGAGGATCAAAATGATGGTCAAGGTTGTTGGAACCAAACTCGTGTTGATGCGGTTAAAATACTTGCCGGTTGGTTGGATACAAAACCGACAGGCCAAGACGACCCAGATACAATCATTCTTGGCGACATGAACGCATATGGTCAAGAAGATCCTATCCGCGCGTATGTTGAGCAAGGCTATCAAGATATTAAAAAGCAGCTACACCAAAGCACCACTGATTACTCATACGTATATCAAGGTCGTATCGGTAGCTTAGACCATGCCTTTGCCAGTGAATCTATGATGGAAAAAGTAGTAGACATCGCTGATTGGCATATCAATGCTGATGAGCCTGTTGCACTTGATTACAATACGGAATACAAATCAGAGAAGCATCAAGCAAGCTTATACGCAGAGCACGCTTACCGCGCATCGGATCACGATCCGATTGTGATTGAACTACAAACTCAGTCTAAGCAAGATATCATTGAAGGCGAGTTTAGTGCTCTTGCTGGCTGGTTCTGGTGGCAACGTTTTTCAATCGAACTACCTGAAGGGTATAAAAACCTTGAGGTAAGCATCAGTGGTGAAGGCGAAGCCGACTTATATGTTCGTCTTGCTAAGAAAACACACTTCTTCAAATATGACTGCCGTCCATATCTATGGGGTAGCAACGAGAAGTGTACCTTAGACAACCCACAAGCTGGTGTATGGCACTTTGGCTTACGTGGCATTCTTCCTTATGCAAACGTAACGCTTAAGTACAAAGCAAGCAAATAACGCGTGATAACCTCAACCGCCAGCCCAAGCGCTGGCGGTTTTATTTATCAACAAATGATTTCACCTTTCATAAAATCTACCGCACTACCGATTAGGGTCACCCGCTCCCCTTTTACTTCACATAAAATAGTGCCACCGCGCAATGATGCTTGTATCGCCGATAGCTTATTTTTACCCAACTTTTGCGCCCAAAACGGTGCTAACTCACAATGGGCTGAACCCGTCACTGGGTCTTCATCCACACTCAAATTGGGGAAGAAGCAGCGACTTACAAAATCAACCTGATCGCCCGGTGCAGTTACCACAACCCCGCGTAAATCCAAGTTGCGCCAAGTATTGTAATCTGGCTCTAGTGCTCTGACTTGTGCCTCATTTTCGAGTAACACAATATAGTCAAATGCAGTAAAAACTTGTTTTGGTTCAACATTCTTAAGGCCACCAACCAATGATAGAGGTGCGGTGATCTCTTCAAGCACAGCAGCAGGAAAGTTCATGCTGTATCCTTGTGCAGTTTTACACACTTCCAAAACACCGCTTCGCGTATGAAATGATATCGACTCATGCTCGTAACCTAGATGCTCATACAACACGTGGGCACTTGCCATGGTTGCGTGTCCGCACAAGTCAACTTCATCTTTGGGTGTAAACCAGCGCAGTTCGTAACCCGACTCTGCTTGTACAAAAAATGCCGTTTCTGACAAATTATTCTCTTGCGCTATTTTCTGTAACAACGCATCGTCTAACCAGTCATCTAACGGGATCACCGCAGCAGGGTTGCCCTGAAACCGCTCATTGGTGAAGGCATCAACTTGATAAATAGGTAATTTCATAACGCTTCCAAACATTGGCCTGTAAACTCTACTTTAGCGGCTAATCATCAACAGTATCAATAAAATTAAACAATATATTGAGCAACATACCGCTGCCATCAGCTCATTCTCAATCAACTGAAGCTCAGTCACCAATCAATTTAACAAGAACTTCAATGGTTATCCCCCGTCACACAATAGTGCCTCATAGCACATTATCCGAATGTATTTCACATTGTGATGTGAATAGAACACTAAAAATATGAATATCATAATACATTGATTTATATCATTAAAAGTTCACATTCCAACATTGTCAGCGCTGTCATTTAGCCCTATGATCATCTCGCTTAAGCAAGGAAGAGCTCAGTTTTGAACTCACTAGTCAACTTTTATGAAACACAAAAGGATTAAATTGTATGAAAAAGTTAAATTTATTCACCGCCGTAGTCGCTTTAACAGCATCGACAGGCACGCTCGCATTACCTGAACAAGCATTTGATACCGATGGCTTTGAACGTGTCACTGAATATGGTTATGGGCCAATTGCATCGGCTATCATCACCAGCGAATTTGCCCACCAGTTGAATGTTTATTTGCACCCGCGTAATGAAGGTGACTCGTGCCAATATGGTAATGTTTACGCCCAGTCAACCGAAGAGCATATTGCACACGCCTATATCTCTGATGTACAAGCAAATGTTGCTATTCAACAGGCCAATGCAGAGATCCCCGAGCGGTATCTACAGGAAAACAAACGGCTACGAGTCTCTTGTACAAACGCCCAGGGCGAAGACTATGATGTCATTGTAAACATCCCAGGTGCCCCCGTGGTAGATTGGCAAATAAGTGTTGAACCAAAAGGCGGGTTTATTCATCGTCCCAACACCTATGGCTATCACAGCGCCTATGAAGTAACCAGCAAAATAAGCGTGAACAATCAAAGTAACGGTAGCCGCTGCACGACTTTGTCTAACCGTGGCGTAGAGCTTGGATTGTTCCACAACGAAGGCCGAGTTGGCCCCTTTCATTCAGATGTGTTCATGACCAATATCACCATCGATAACTACTATGCTGGCCAGCCTGTTCTATACCAAATCATTGAATGTGAAAACGCTGCGGGCAAAACCATGGCGGTAAAAGTGTTTACACTAACCAACCCTGATAGCATCTATTTGGTTGACGAAGATTTGATTGTTAAATGATGCATTAACATAATGTAGCAAGTGAAAGTAACACCTAATCACATATAAAAGGGCCGCTCACTAAGGCCCTTTTAATCTGCTAACAAATTGAATATTCAAGTTATAAATTCAGAACTTAAGTGACGAATTTTGCATGTAAGTTTGATAGACGGTTTTGTAGTTGTAGTGCCACAATAAATTTGGCTACCTCTAGAGGTAATAGAATCACCTTAACTTGCTTGATTAGATACAAATATGCCTTCATTAGAACTTCGTACCCAACAAACCAAATGTAACAATCGAAATATTAGTATTCGAACAGTTTTGTATGCGTACAAACTGGTGTAACACAAGTTTGTATTGTACAATTCCAAGCTTTTGATGTTTATGTTCAACCCAAATATTGGTTGAGGTCGTTATCAACGAACATTAGTTGTACAGTAGGGTGAATAATAGACCTTGTTACTTTATTTAAGTGGCCGTCAAAGAAGGGAGTTTTGGAGTATAGTTACTCCTCTTTCATACGGCGATGATGTTATCCAATATTCACTTTCACGATATCGGTACTGTATATTTTCCCCTTATGGTTCTCGACAAGAACTCAAAATTGCAAACCATAGAAAGGCAAACATGGACGGCGTTTCAACGGCGTTTAAAATTATTAGTGAAACCATTTGATGTTAGAGAAAAAAACGCTTTTTAGTGTGATTTATAGTTTTGTTGAGCAGCTTGCAAGACGAGGTATTACTGTACTTGTCACTTTAGTTTTGGCTTACTTTCTTACACCTGATGAATATGGCCTCGTAGCTATGATGGCACTATTCCTTACCTTGGGCCAAACCTTAATGGAGTCGGGTTTTCGTTCAGCTCTAATACGAAAAGAAACTCTTACTCAAGTAGATACAAATACTGCTTGCTTTGTCAGCCTAGCGGTTGCAATACTTGCCGTCACCCTACTGTTTTTTTGTGCCCCCGTAATTGCCGATTTTTATCAAAAACAGGAGCTAACGCTAATGATTAGAGTTAGTTCGCTGTCATTAATTTTTAATTCTCTGCATGTTGTACAAATGGCCATGCTGTCAAGAGAAATGCAATTTAAACTGATTTTGCGCGCCAACTTTCCTGCTGTATTTATATCAGGTGTAAGTGCCGTTTTACTAGCTTATATGGGGTTCGGTGTGTGGGCGCTAATAGCACAGATTCTAATCACCGCTATTTTAACTGCTACATTCCTTTGGTGGCAGAGTAAATGGCGTCCAAGCCTATCATTTTCCATGGTATCACTAAGAGAGATCTATAGTTATGGGTATAAAATTTTACTCTCTAGCATACTAGATACATTCTATAAAAACTTCACTGTTATGGTGATTGCAAAAGTCCTGACAGCAGGGGTTGCAGGGCTTTATTTCTTTGCCGATAGAGTTAGAGAGCTATTAGTCTCACAGCTAATAAACTCTATTCAAACGGTGACTTTTCCGGCTCTGTCTTCCATCCAAAACGATATTACCCGATTGAAAAACGGCTACCAACGAGTCATGTCGATAATGACTTTTTTAGTTTTCCCTGTGTTGATTACTTTGTGTGCATTGGCAAATCTAATTTTTGAAGCATTATTACCTCCAAAATGGTTGCCAGCAGTCCCATATCTGCAAATAATGTGCTTAACCAGTATCGCTATCCCACTTGCTTCTATCAATATCAATATCATGAAAGTAAAAGGTCGCAGTGACTGGTTCTTATATGTAGAGCTGTGCAAAGTATTATTGGGTCTGACGGCACTATTTTTCACCTATGAAAAAGGAGTCATAGCGATACTCCTTGGGCAACTTGCCAGTCAGTATATCGTTTATTTTCCAAGTGTTATGTTTGCAAATCGCCTTGTTGATTACCCACTTAGAGAGCAATTCTCTGACTTTGCGCCTAGCTTATTTATCGCTATGTTTACCGGCATAGTTGTATGGTGTTTACAACAATATGTGACTTTCAGCGCATGGTTTGAACTGCTCTTATTCGGTACAGTCGCGATAGTAATGTATATAGCACTTGCTATTGTATTTAGGCTAAAGGCTGCAAAACAAACGCTGCAAATGTTTAAAAACGCAAAAGTTAAAAATTCATAATAGGGGTTATAGATTGAAAACGTTTCTGCTCGTTAATGAGAATGGTTCAGACAACATTGGCGATCATGCCATTAACGAAGGTTTAAAGGCGCTGTTAAGTGAGTTAGGCTGCAGCTATTCCAGCGAGCCCTATTCTACAACACATGTCGATCTTTCAGTTGAAAGTCGCAACAATAATAATCAGGGGTCCGCTTCCTTGATGAGCCGTTTGCGTAAATCGTTGTTACAGTTCAAACCCCTTTATCTACTAATGTGGTTACTCAAACACAAAGGGAGAATTAAACAGTGCTGTGAAGTTAAGTACGACGGTATTATTATTGGTGGTGGACAGTTAATACTGTCTGGTGCGGCATTCCCGCCAGCACTATATGCATGGTCTCATTACGCTAAAAAAAGCGGTACTCCACTTTATCTACTCGGTGTAGGTTGTGGAGAGCATTTCCACAAAAGTGAATCTTGGTTAGTTCGCCGCGCATTAAAGCTAAGCAATCGAATTTGTGTCCGAGAAAACGAATCCATCACTAAGCTAAGCACATACTTTAACGCCAAAGCTGAATTTTGCCCTGATCTAGCATTTGGCTTACAACCGCTTAAAAGTTCAGCTAAACGTTCAGGGCTTATGGTTGGAATGACCGATTATGCAGTATTTCAGCGTTATCGCCATGAGGTAAAAGCGCCAACAATTAACAACTACCAAGAGTATTTAACCGCTTGGTATGACAAGGTGATGTCAGTGCATGTGTCTGGCGAACCGATTGTGTTGGCGTCTACGACACTGACCGATGCCCAGTGCAACAGAGACCTATATCAGCTGTTGTTAAATAGCCCCGCCAGCAATGACGTACGGCTAATAGATGGTGTTTTACCGCTAGATAAGTACCGTCAGGAATTGTCACAAGTCCGCAGTGTCTTTTCAGGCAGAATGCACTCTTTAATTTTAGGAAAAATAGAAGGTGCAACTATAGAGCCTTGGATAATTTCCAAAAAAATAGAAAATTTTTTGGGACTCTATGCACACAAAGATCCAGCTGTTTTAAAGCAACAGCTGCAAGTTATAGCAAGTGAAATTGGGGCCTAAGGTGAGTAAGGCGAAAACAGTCTATCTTTTAAGTCATGAACAACCCCCTATGCTTGGTGGAGCAGGTGTTGTTGCGCTCACTATGTTTGACGGATTGCTTGGGATGGGAGTAAGAGTCAAAAAAAATATAGCGGCTATCGACTTAGAAGCCCACTTAGCACGATTTGCTGGTTTGTTTTTTGTACTGCGAGCAATGTTCGCAGACGTAATCATTTTAAACGACCTGTACTATAAAAAACTTTGGTTAAGACTCTTTCGCGGCCGCTTTTGTCGACGCTGTATCATATACTTGCATGGTTCTGAGCCAGAGTTTTTGATTCACGATACAAGATACCGTAAAGCATTTTTGGCTATGTGTATGAATGCTAAGAAGGTCATCGCTGTTTCAGACTATATGAAAGAGAAATTACTCGATAGCATCACTGACCAGACATGCAAAGCGCAAATAGAGAAAAATATTACTGTGATCCGTAATGGTATAGACACAAGCTGTTTTCAGTTGCAACCAAAGCAAGACATGCATCAGGGTCTTACCATCATCACTGCAAGTCGAATTGTAAAAGAGAAGGGCTACATTGAAGTCGCCCAGCAAATAGCTCTATTACGCGACATGTTAGCTATACCAATTAGCTGGAATATCGTAGGCGATGGCCCTTTTACTAACGAGTTAAAAGCGTATGTTAAATCGTTAGACATGTCACATAATGTCCACTTTCTGGGAAGTTTAAACCATACTGAGTTAGCAAAAGCGTTGAACCAAGCAGATGTTTTTGTACTGCTATCTAACTTACGCGAATCGCTAGGTTTAGTCTTCATGGAAGCAAGCAGTTGTGGCTGCTGGTCTATCGGTTACAACCGCTTCGGCGCCAAAGAAGCCATAATACCGCAAGAGACAGGTAGCTTTGTAGACTCACCAGAGGCACTACCTCAAGCAATAGTAGACTTCTACAGCAATCCAATGAAAACGAGAAGCCAGATCAGCACTTGTGCACAAGCTCACTTTTCTTCAGTTAATGCTGTAACTCAGCTACATAAAACGATTTTAGGAATAGAAGAATGAACGTAATTTTTTACCTTGATGATTTATATGGCGGCGGCGTGCAAAGACGTACAATGCGCCTACTTCAAGGCATTAAAGATAACGATGACAACAATAGCCTTAATGTACAACTCATCGTCAATCAGCCTGGCGGTGAAAACAAGGCTATGGTACCGAAACAAGTTACCTACCACACGCTGGGGGGGATGGCAGGTCGAAAATTGGATCTAGCTCTAGGTGATAAGCTATCATCACTGGCACCGGATATCGTTGTATGCTGTATGGGTCAGCAGTTTATGCAAGCCCTAAAACATCGCTCTCGCTTACCTCAGCACTGCAGATGGTATGTAATTCAGGCTGTACCAGTCAAGCTTATAGCTTATAGCTGGCTCAAAAACAAAATCAGAGAGCTGGCTATGAAGAGATACTACCCCAAAGCAGACAAAGTACTATGTGTCTCAGATGATGTGCGTGTAACCGTTGCACGCCTCAGCCCTGTGTTACAAGAAAAAGCTCAAACTATCTATAATCCGGTAGTTTCAGAAAACCTACTAACACTCGCTCAAGAGCCTGTAGAACATCCATTCTTCAATGCTGGCAATATTGTTTTAGTCGCCGCAGGCCGTTTAAACGTGCAAAAAGACTACGGTACAATGTTACAAGCTTTCGCGCTATTAACTCAACAGCATCCGAATAAACCTTTCAAACTCATTATTCTTGGTAATGGAGAGCTAGAAGCTCAGCTACAAAGACAGATAGAAACTCTTGGTATTAAAGACAAAGTAGATTTGGCAGGGTTTACTGATAATCCTTATAAATATATACGCCAAGCAGATGTATTTGTCATGTCATCTTTGTGGGAAGGGCTACCTAATGCCATGATAGAATCGCTAGCAATTGGTAAACCTGTCGTCTCTTGTGATTGCGTCGCCGGACCCAGAGAAATTCTAAAAGACGGGCAATTAGGCACTTTAGTGCCTATGAAAGACCCGCAAGCCTTTGCTGATGGAATTATCACTGAGTTAAAGCAGCGCAGAGATACCGAAAAGCTTCAAGCAAGAGGCTGGGAGTTCAGTGTGAATAATGCTGCATCAAAATACATCGAATTATTTAAAAGTAAATAGTTACAGGCTATATGGAACTTTAGCCTCAGGTAGTTTGCTATAAAAGTTATCAAACAACCGTCTCATATTAATAGGTGGAGCTATAAATTATGAAAATAACCGTCGTGGGAGCAGGGTACGTAGGTATCTCCAATGCGGTACTACTAGCACAACACAATGATGTCATTGCTTTTGATGTCGATGAGCGCAAAGTGGCAATGTTAAATCAAGGTACATCACCAATTGAAGATGAGTGTGTCACAGAGTTTTTACGTGAAAAAACGCTGTCACTAACCGCGACATCTGACAAACAACTCGCATATGAAGATGCTGATTTCATCATCATTGCCACACCAACTGATTATGATCCCCAAACCAACTACTTTAATACCGAGACAGTAGAAAGTGTGATTAGTGAAGTTCTGGCGATTAATCCAACCGCAACGATGATAATTAAGTCGACTGTACCAGTTGGATACACCGATAGAGTTTCGGAACAATTTAACACAGAGAATCTTATTTTCTCGCCAGAGTTTTTGCGCGAAGGGAAAGCACTATACGACAACTTACACCCATCACGAATTATTGTCGGTGAGCGTAGTGAGCGTGCTCAAAAGTTTGCCGAACTCCTATCGCAAGGAGCATTAAAGCGTGATATTCCTACCCTATTCACAGGAGCCACGGAAGCCGAAGCAATAAAGCTATTTTCCAATACTTATTTGGCGATGCGTGTTGCCTACTTCAACGAACTCGACTCGTATGCTGAGGCCCATGGACTAAATACGAAGCAAATCATTGAAGGGGTAGGCCTAGATCCTCGTATTGGCTCCCACTACAATAATCCTTCATTTGGTTACGGGGGCTATTGTTTGCCAAAAGACACTAAGCAATTACTGGCTAATTACAAAGATGTTCCCAATAACCTTATTCGCGCTATTGTAGATGCCAACACGACCAGAAAAGACTTTATTGCTGATGCTATCCTAAAGCGTAACCCCAAAACCGTGGGGATTTACCGCTTGATTATGAAAGCTGGTTCTGACAACTTCCGAGCCTCTTCTATTCAGGGCATTATGAAGCGCCTAAAAGCTAAAGGTGTCGAAGTCGTCGTATATGAACCAGTGCTTGAAGACGCTGAGTTCTTTGGCTCAAGAGTCTATCGAGATATCAACGAGTTTAAAGCCTATAGCGACGTGGTAGTTGCCAACCGTGTGGTCGATGAAATTAGAGACGTAGCTGACAAAATATACACTCGGGACCTTTTCGGTTCTGATTAACGGAGAATTTCAATGAACTATTTAGTGACAGGCGCAGCTGGGTTTATTGGTAGTGCTGTAGTAAAACGCTTAACCGATTTAGGACACATGGTTATTGGTGTTGATAACTTAAATGACTACTATGATGTTTCGCTCAAAGAAGCACGCCTTAAGCGAATTGAACATACTAATTTCCAATTCATTAAGCTTGATATAAGCAACCGTGAACAAACACAAGCGCTTTTTGAGCAACACCTATTTGACCGTGTTATTCATCTTGCTGCGCAGGCTGGTGTGCGTTATTCAATTGCAAACCCACATGCTTACGCGGACTCTAACTTAGTTGGACATTTAAATATTCTGGAAGGCTGTAGAGCAACAGAAGTTAAGCATCTGATTTATGCATCATCTAGCTCTGTTTACGGCTTAAACCAGAAGGTACCATTCTCAACTGAAGACTCTGTTGACCACCCAGTTTCTTTATACGCTGCAACGAAAAAGTCCAATGAGCTGATGGCCCATAGCTACTCTCACCTTTATCAAATTCCCACTACTGGGCTGCGATTTTTCACTGTTTACGGTGCTTGGGGCAGGCCTGATATGGCGCCTCATATCTTTACTAAAAAAATCCTTGCTGGTGAAACCATAGATATAAATAATCACGGAGACATGTGGCGAGATTTCACCCATGTGGATGACATCGTTGAAGGAATTGTTCGAATAGCTGACGTTCCACCTCAGGCTGATGTTAATTGGACTGTGGAACAAGGTTCACCCGCCTCAAGCTCCGCTCCATACGCAGTCTACAATATCGGCCATGGACATCCAATTAATTTAATGGAGTTTGTTCAAGCTATAGAGTCTGAGCTGGGTATGGAAGCCAAAAAGAACTTCCGAGGTATGCAAGCCGGTGATGTTTACCGTACTTATGCGGACACGACAGACTTATTCGAAGCTACTGGCTATAAACCCAAAGTAACCGTTTCTGAAGGTGTCGCAGAGCTAGTTAGCTGGTTTAAAAGTTATTATAAAACTTAAAAATAAAGGTAACTCTACAAGGGAAGCTTTAACCTAGCTTCCCTCTCTTATAATCCAATGAAGGCGACACGTGCCAATATGGTAATGTTTACGCCCAGTCGGTAATGTTTGAGCGGTAATGTTTGAATCGACACCAATAATCTAGACACTTCTCAGCCGTTCTTGGTATCGCTTCTCATACTCTACTGGCGAAAGTAGATCATTGGAACCATGTTTTCGTTTATTGTTATAAAACATTTCTATGTAATCGAAGATATCACTTCTGGCATCATTCCTAGTTGAATACACTTTTCGTTTTACTCGTTCACGTTTTAACAATTGGAAATGTTTAAGCGTGTTTAAGCGTGTTTAAGCGTGTTTAAGCGGAGACTAAACTGTTTAAGAAACTGTTTAAGCGGAAAACTGTTTAAGAATGTTTAAGCGGACACCCACCTTTAAAAAGTAATGTTTAAGTAAGTGTTTAAGGGGACACCCACCTTTAAAAAGTAATGTTTAAGCGAGCGGACAGTTTAAGCGGACACCCATCTTAAAAGGGGGCTCTTCTGGGAATAGGCAATTAATCTTGTTTAATGCTTAAGCGGACACCCACCTTAAAAGGGGGGCTCTGGGAATAGGCAGGCCTGAAGAGACCTCTGGACAAAAAACAACAAATTCAACATGTGATTGTAACCAATCCCAATCTAGCTCTGACATTGATAAACAGCTCGCGTTGTATCGAACTTTGTTTCCGACCAAAAGACGAGCTGATCAAAACCTTTTCCAAAAGTAGCTCCTTGAACTTAGCAAAATAACAAAGAGTAATACATGGACACCCACCTTAACGTGCAAATTGTAGTGGGTATCCACATTAAGTTCGTACACATTAAGTTCCCGTCCACATTAAGTTCCCTTATAATTTAACATGTATTAAAACCATAACGGGGTTACACTGCCTAAAATAAAGTTATCATCACTACCTATGATGTTGGGCCAAACTATACAGTTAAGTTAGGAGTATACGTTGAAGTATATCTATTTATTCATTTATTTTTTTACATTAACTGTTTCGGCAACAACTTGGCATGAAAAAAAGGTTGATGATCCAATAAAACCTGGTGCTAAATGTTCGGTGCTGTCCGTCGGGAGTTATGGTAGTTATATATACAACTTTCCTTCAAAGTATGATCAGGTATTCTTTCCTTATACAGCCTCTCATGCAATGTGGTTTTGTGAGGAATCTGGTTATATCTCTTTCATTAGAGATTTTGAAAGCATCACTGAACAAGAGAAAGAAAAAATCGCTGCGTATTTAAAGCTCAATCCTCCAAAAGATATTCGTAGCTTACTATCAAAATTAGAGTTGATTGAGAAAATCTACTCATTTAGAACGCTACTTCCTGAGCACAGTAACCAAAATAAGAGGATATTGGCCTATTTATATGAGCAAAAAGATAAGTTCGACATCGCAAATAACTATAGAAAGGCCGCTCTCACTGAAATATACGAGCTTTTAAAAACAGATTTAACCGAATATAGAAAACTAGAGTACTTATATCTGAGCGCAAATTATGAACGCCAACTTGGCAACATCACTAAAAGTGACGAGCAGTTAGCAATTTTAGCCAAAGAGATTGAACAAATTAGTAACGAGAAATTGCAGCATTTTGGCAATTACTTATCCCAGTTGATGAGTGAAACAGTACATATTAAACCTGGTGGAAAGCTGAATCCTAAGGTAAGAGAAGAACACGATGACGTTTCTGAACTCCCCGAAGAGATAAACGACAAAATACAGAACGTTTCAAATGAGTGTCGTGCAGAAGTTCAAACACGCTACAACGACCTTACCCCTTTATTTGATAGTCACATTGAACAAATAACTATTGAAAAAGAGATTGAAGAATTTTTGGTTATTAGAAGTCTCTTTATCGAGACGAACAATATACCAAAACACATCCTCGATGATTATTCTAACTACAAGGGAGCTGCCAGCTTTAGAAGTGCAATAAACAATTTGAATACGAAGCACTCACAATCGTGCATGGATGAAGTTAGCCATTTTACAGACCAAATAGAGAAAGAATTTACCGAGCATATGACATTCGTTACGCAAGATTTAACACGCAGTATTACTAGAAGAATTAAGCAAATGCTCGAGAAAGACAATCCTCAAGCAATAAGAACATTGATAGATGAGCATTTAATCGACAAAAGCATCAGGCAGTTATACTGCCGTGAGATAGACTATGATATCTCTTTTGATGTGATTTGCCCCGATAAATCTATGCCTTATAAAAGTGTATTCGAAAAACTTAGCGCTCATATTTTTCACTCTCCTTTGCTAATTTCAGATCAAGAGCAAAGACAGAAGTTGACTAGAGGATTATCTTCAATTGGCCTGTAATAACCTGCTCGCATATTGGGCTAACATGCCAAAATTGGATAGCCACATAAACTCATGTCGCTATCCAATTTAAATTTAATTAGTAAGCGAAAATTAAATATAAAGCCCCTTTTCTAAACCACTACACTGGTTATTTAACTTACTATTTTTACATTATATATTTAATTTTGTTTGTTAATATATTTCAAAATAAAGCTTTAGAAACTTTAGATTATCAAGATAACGGTTTTTTTAGATGAAACGGTGGTTCAACAGTGAGTTATTCGCTTCATGTTAGTTTGTTATAAAGTGAAAAAGACCTGACAGATGATAATCTAGACAACCTTATGATTGCAGACTTTGGTAATTTTAATATCCAACTGGTTCATTAAACATTGATAATAGACAATACACACTCAGCTAGAAACCATAAACAGGTTAATGATTATAATGACCTAAAAATTTCATTTATCAATATGCAGTAGATTATTAAAACCTTTGATTGATAAAATTATCAGTGTATTAGTAAAAATCACAAAAAGTACCTAAGTGGATAGTCACTACAATTAAAGTGACTATCCAGAATAAGCTACTGATACCTGATTAATTGCCAATACTTATTCTTACAACGCCCCATGGTGAAACCTCACCTGCTGGATTGATAACTCGAAATGGGATCATATCAAACCTATTGACGCCTTGTGTGTTGTCTGCCATATACAAAAGCTTGCCTTTAAATTTGATCCAGCGACTATCTAAGGTGTTGTACGCAACCGACTGACCATAAGCCGTTTCAGTTTTGTCATAAAAACTTATTTGCTCGTACGACTTATTAGGGTCAAGTTGAATACGTAATTCGCTATTTGGGTAATCAGGGTCAAATACATAAGCATCTGCAAACACGTTATATTCTTCTTGAATATACATTTGTGCATCATATTCTAATGTTGTTTGACTAAGCTGAGGTGCAGCACTTGTTAGAGATGTGACTAATACAGAGCTTGCGCAAATTGCCTTTAACCAATGTGAGTATAATTTCATTTCAATATTTCCTTATTTTCATATGTTAACCCCACGAAAACAACGCTATCAAAATCAAATGCTTGAAGCAAATTTAATAAATTTTTTATGAGTATTTTTTCGTTTCAAGCGAACGGATTAATCAGCCTAAAAGGATTATAGAGTTCATGAAAAAACATTTAGTTAACATGGAAATGGCGCAGTATTTGAGCCGTGTGGGCTCCTAAAACTTAGCATGTGAGTGAACTAAGTTAGGTGTGCCAAAGCAGGTCTACTGCAAAGAGCTTAAAACACTGCCCCCTGACACCCCATGACAGTACGCTATCATCGGTGTTCATGTCATTCCCAGTTCGAATAGCACTTTGCTTATGCCAATCTAGTCCCTAAAAATGAAAACCTTTCCTTTAGTTTTTTGCAGCAAAAATATATTTCGAATAAGCGAAACGTATTTAAGCGAACACCCATCTTAAAAGATGTTCTCAGAGAACGAGTTAAACAATTGAGCCGCTTTTAAAGTCGGGTGGCGCTTCGCTTATGCCAACGTACCATGTTCATTTTTGATTAGTGCCAACAATGAGCGGTGATAATATCACGTTTATAGGTATCACAAAGTCAAGCTAAAGGGTCGTAAATATACAACCCCTTTAGCTGTGCTGTGCCAGCTCTGACTGAAGGCTCGCTATGGTATGTTGGCTGAATACTTTAATACCTTCGCGTTTTAGCAGTGAGGCCGTGACGCCCAAACCATCTATTTTTGTGCCACTAAATGTACCATCGTAGATTTTTGAGCTACCACACGAGGGGCTACCCTCAGCAAGAATTGCGTACTTAATTTGTCGCGTTTGGCATAATTGCAATGCATTTTGGGCGCCGGCAACAAATTGTTGGGTAACATCTACATCATCACTTGTATGCACTTTTGCAGTACCGAGCAGGACGTCCTCCCCTTTACCTGCAATTATTTCTGCGGGGGCTCTGGGAATAGGCAGGCCTGACGAAACTTCTGGACAAAAAACAACAAGTTCAACATGTGATTGTAACCAATTCCAATCTGGCTCTGACATTGATAAACAGCTCGCGTTGTATCGAACTTTGTTTCCGACCAAACACGAGCTGATCAAAACCTTTTCCAAAAGTAGCTCCTTGAACTTAGCAAAATAACTGACATTTGATTAATGGGTTAAAAATACAGACTAAAATTGGGTAAAAGCAAACAGTGTGTCAGCTTTTAACCCCTGTTTAATTACTCGTTAGGCTTAGACTAACTAAGGATGTACCTTAGCGCCGCCAAATTCCTTTGCTAAGTAATTAATTATTTCTATTGGATCGGTAATCGTTTTACTTTTTTCTAATATAAGAACGGGTAACCATTGATTATCTTCACCCAATAACTCAATAACTTCTAATCGGGGTTTAGGAAAATCAATGCGGCGAATATCTACTACATCTTCCCAGTGCCTATTAACTGATAACGCACCTTCTATTAGCGCACAATGCGAACAAATCCACATTTCCCCCGGTCCATCTTCGAATGGCATTTTTAGAACAAATAATTTTGGCTTCACCGACTATAACTCTACATTGATTTGCGAATCTCTAGGCCTTGTACGGTAGTTTACCTTGTATCGTTTGTATCTACCAACGTCCCTTTTGTTACAGGGTAGCGCGACATCCACCAATTAAACTTCAATACCGTCAATCAAATACAGGTGCCGCTCTTCATTCCTACAGATTTGTATAGCTTATTCCAAATTGTTATATTGCGTCCGCAAATTGATTTTTGGGTCAATCTTTCATGTATTGTGCCCGTGATTTCTTTGCGTAATTAAACTTAAGGATGAAGATATGAAAAAATTACTCTTACCATTATTTATGGTTGTCGCCACAGCCGCCTTCGAAAGCGCGTCATCAGCGCAAGCATCTGACGTTAAAACGTTAGAAAAAGGCACTTCCGTAAACCTCTCTTTTGGAACATCAAAGGTAAAGCTGGGATTAAATTTACCATCAGGTCGTTTTGAGCCGATATTAGATACGCAAAATTTTACGCCAGATGATGTCTTCAGCTATAACGCAAGCACTGCTGCTTATGTTTGTGCGCGTGATGGCACTCAGCAGTTATTGCAAATCTACCTGCTTCGAGTTGACAGTTTAAAGTGGGATGCATATTTTAGCTTAGATGGCGAGTTAGTGAATATTGAAGAGGGCGCATTGGGTGGCTCTGGTGTTAATAAGGCGTCTATCGAGTTTGACGCAAATGGTGAGTTTGTAAGGCAAATTCCTTATATATTAAACACAGTTACAATCCACGCTCCAAGATTAAAGCAAAAAATTGAGTTCGACTTTTACAGTAGCGAAACAACCAGCTTTGATGCGTATTTTGAAGTAAAAAACTTTGCTGTTAACGGATGTAGATAACATCTAGCTCTCACATGAGAAATACATGGACATCCACCTTAACGTGCAAATTGGAGTGGGTGTCCACATTGCAAATTACATTGCAAATTGTTAAGTTCTCAAACTGGAGTGGGCACATTAAGTTTTCGTTGGGTATTCCCTCTCGTTTATGTTGGTCTTTTTACGTACACTGTCAAAATACACGAAAATACACGGACACCCACTTTAAAAAGCTCCCCTCACAGCCACACGAAGCGACTTGCCAATACTTTTTTGCTTAAATTATCAAACCGAGTACCTTTTAAAGAAAAACTTTAGGACGTATGCAGTCTATTTAAAGCGTTTTGCCTGTAATTTTGCCATGACTCTCCCTACCCTTTCTTTTCAGCATCTGAGCACATTATTTAGTGAAGTAATTGTCGATTAGGCCAGTAACGCTTTGCTACTGTTGCTATTTCGTCGTCGCTTCAGAGTGGCTCTGTTGTAACTACCACATCAAATTAACT